>CAZTWC010000056.1:0-17235 GCA_964617105.1 uncultured Myxococcia bacterium | reverse complement strand
GTCAAAGACAATCTCAATCTCCCCGCAATTTTTCATGGTACGGTAAATTGTCTGATCAATGTTGATATTATCCTTTGGACCCGAGGGCAGCAGATTTCTCAGCCTTTTTAAGGCTTCTCCCACCATTGATTGAGTCAGGGGTCCCCCTTTGGAGTAGTCCTTGTATCTTCTTTCCAAAGCCACTTTTACCGCTGATTTGTTTTTTGAAACGCCTCCAATTCTCATTCCTCCAGGATGAAATCCGGAATGACCTACCGGAGAAGTTCCGCCAGTGCCGATCCACTTGCCTCCCCCATCGTGCCTTTCGGTCTGTTGTTGTAGTATTTTCTTAAAATATTCAACCAACTGATCAGGTGAGAGTTGTTTTAAAGTGGATGGATCAATACCCAAAGACCGAGCCACAATTTGAGGATCTTTCAGCCACTCATCTAACATCGACTGGGCCAGTTGGTCTACTTCAATACCGTGATCATCAGGCAGTTCCGCTCCTTGAAATTTATAGGCAAAGATCTGGTCAAACAGATCAAAATAGCGTTCACTCTTAACCAGAATGGTTCTTGAGGTAGTGTAAAAATCTTCTAAACAGTTGACCAAACCAAGGCTCAAACTTTTCTGAAGAGTTAAAAAAGATGTGGGATTAACCGGAACCCCCGCCTCTTTTAGGCTGTAAAAAAAATCGATAAACATTACTTAAAAAATCCTTCGGCGGCTGATTCGGTTGGCAATCTGTGCATAATCCTGGCTTTTTTTAAATAGCACCCCCAGAAAAGGGATATCCCCTTTGGATAAGTTTTTCGGTTTAAACTCAGCATCAGCATTTAGAGCCCTGATCCAGTTGATCAGTTCCCTGGTGGCCGGTTTTTTCTCAATATCATTAAAGTCTCTTAGCCGGTAGAAAGTGGCAATGGCATTTTCAGCAAGAATTGAATCGAGGTCAGGGAAATGAGTGTTGATAATTTTCCGCATCATTTTCGGATCGGGAAAGGCGATATGGTGGAAATTACAACGGCCCAAAAAGGGGTCGGACAGATCTTTTTTAGCATTGGAGGTGATGATAATAACCGGACGGTTTACCGCTGATACTGTCTGATCGATTTCAATAATATCAAATTCCATCTGGTCCAGCACATCAAGCATATCATCTTGAAAATCGGTGTCTGCCTTGTCGATTTCATCGATCAACAGCACTACCTTTTGCTCCGCAGTAAAGGCCTGGCCAATTTTACCCATCTTGATGTAATCTTCGATTTTGCTAACATCGCGGCGAGAGTCGCCAAAACGGCTATCGTTGAGCCTGGTAAGGGTGTCGTATTGATAAAGGGCATCCACTAACTTCATGCTGGATTTCACATTTAAGACAATCAAAGGTATCTTCAGACTCTCGGTAATAGCATGGGCCAACATAGTTTTACCAGTACCCGGCTCACCTTTCAATAGCAGGGGCATCTCCAGGGCCATAGAGATATTGACAATTTTGGCCAACTCCTCATCCAAAACATATTTTTTCGCTCCAGTAAATTGGTTGTTGCTCTTACGGTTAAACATATTTTCACCCACATATTTAATTGAAGTTATTTTAGATTTATTTATTTTAACAAATACCCTGTAAATCATCAAGTTGTTCAATATTCTATCGTAAATACTTCTATGGAGGCACTGGGCCATAGAGAACGATTGCTTCAACAGCCTTGACAGTGACGTGTTAATCCGTGGATTGACTAAATTTGTTAAAAAAGGTATAATATTAACAATAATAAATAAATTGTTACTCATTTGAGTTCTTTTTATGGGATATTAAGTGAACTCTAAGGAGAATCTATGCCGATCACCATGCAAACCAATTTATTACCCATGATAGCCAACAGGCAAATAGGCAGTAATGTTAAGGCTTTGCAAAAAGTTCAAACCAGCATGGCCAGCGGCAAACGGATAAACAGCGCTGCTGATGATGCCGCTGGACTAGCAATATCTCAAAATCTTACCGCCATAGCGCGATCCCAGAGCCAGGCCATTCGCAATATCAACGATGCTGTTTCCATGACCCAGGTTGGAGACAGTGCCCTTTCCAGCCAGTCAGATGCTCTGGTTCGCATGAGAGAATTGGCGGTTCAGGCTGCCAACGGCACCCTGAACGATAATCAAAGAGAAATGATCAACCAGGAACTTCAGCAGTTGAAAGAATCTGTCACAGATACGGCCAACAACACCCAATTTAATGGAAGAAATCTTCTAGATGGCTCCACCGATCAGGTAGATATACAGGCTGGAGAAGGTAGCGATCCTGAACATATAGTTAGCGTCTCCTTTTCCTCATCAACTGCCAGCGCTCTGGGAATCGATACTACCGATGTTTCTTCCCAGGCTGGGGCTCAAAGTGCTTTGGAAGAGATTGACAGCGCTATAGATGAGGTATCATCCCGAAGAACCGACCTGGGAAGTTCTGTCAATTCTCTTGAGCACAGAGGCGATTATGTGGAGAGTGCCAGGACTAACACCGCGGCATCCCGTTCTCGAATATTGGACACCGATTATGCCAGCGCCAGTTCACAGGCGGCTCAGAACGAAATACTCGCCAAGGCGGCAGTGGCTGTGGCTGCCCAGAGCAACAACATTCAAAGTATGATTGCCAGCCAATTATTGGGATAATAGCCGGTTATAATTATGTTACAAAGGATTGGCATCTCTTTAGATGATAACTTACTCCTTCAGTTTGATGAGTACATCAATAAACGCGGATACCAGAATAGATCTGAGGCGGTTAGAGACCTAATCAGGAAACAGTTAGTAAATCAGGAATGGTCATCTCCTTCTGATGATAGCGAAAAAGTAGCGGTGGTGGTTCTGGTATATGATCATGATTCATCTGATCTATCTCAAAGATTAACTTCAATTCAACATAAAAACCACAAGGCAGTAGTTTCTGCCCTTCATGTTCATATGGACGCCCATAATTGCCTGGAAGTATTGATTCTCAGAGGCAACTCAAAAGAGATATTAACTATGGGTGAAGCCCTGGCCAGCACCAAAGATGTAAAGTACGGCAAAGTAATACCAGCAACTTCTGGTATAAATCTATAATCCTAACCAGAAAATTATTTAAAAATTGGCGCTTTATTGCCCATAAATTTAAATCTAGAAAGGGTTGGGTCGATTGCCTTTAGTCCCTGGGTAAAAACCATTACCCCAAATGGATAAAACTTCCTGACTTTTGAAAAGTCAAAGGTATATCTCATCTGGTGATCCTGAAATTTATCACTAAGAATATTACGTATATCCCAGGCCGTTGCGCCATCAAATTCACCATCTATTTTGAACTTGATGCCATGTTTTTTGTTAAAAGTTTTAATCTCGTAGTTAGCCATTTTTCCCTCCTATATCTATCAAAGCCTCAGGCCAGAAATGTTAACTGAAGTTTTAAAAATATGCTTAGTAGGTAAAAATTTCACGCTTATTGACAAAATTGCATCATAAAAAGATTGCGAGATTTTATACAAACACAATTTGTCTTGTTAAATCAGTATATTAAATGTTAATCGAATAAATACAACTAACTTTGTTGATATACAACTGTTATTTAATGCAAATTGTGTGCCAACAACAAACAGTCAGATAAACCGTCAAAACTTTCTCCTATTTGGTCTGAAATGTGATGTAGATCACCATAATCATCCTCTGATCTTGGCCTGCTTTTTGCTACTATATAAAAGTAGTTGCCATCAGAAAATTAACTGCAAATCAATTTTTTCACCATTAGTCGGATGACATAAATAAATTTCGGTCAGGGAGAAAAAAATGAACTGGAGAAAGGAAACTGAGAATTTAAAAGGGTTTCGTCTTATACCCAGGATTCCAGTTAATATGCCTATGAAAATGCAAATAGGGAAAAAATGGCTGCCTGCTAAAATGGTAGATATCACCCATAAAGGATTAGGCATTAAGGTTGTCCAGGAAATTGAACTTGGCATAAATATGCCAATTAAATTTAAAGTTCCCTGGAGTCATACCCCGGTAAAACTAACCGGTAGAATAGTATGGATGAAAAAATCCACTGATTACTCCTGCAGATTTGGTCTTCAAATTCATAAAATATCAACTGTGGATCAAAAAAAATTGCATGAGTTTGTCTTTTTTCTTCAAATAGGTACCTTTGATCTGCCCTGCCAATCTTCTCAATTAAACTAGTTTCAATTAATATTTGGATGAACTCTTTTTAGGGTTGACCCGAGTGGATTTTTTCAGTATCTTTTTATCTGCAGAACGCTTTACTAATCCCAAACATCAAAGAGAGAGTAATATGATTAATTACAGCCAACGGTTATTGATCTTTTCCGGTTCCTCTCATCGAGAATTTGCTTTGGAAGTATGTGAATGTCTAGATATTCCTCTTTCAAACATCGACTTTGTAACCTTTTCCAACGATAATATCAAAGCGGTGGTTAAAGAAAATGTCCGAGAGGCAGATGTGTTTTTTATCCAAACCGCCTGTACGCCTGGACTTAGTAATTATATTTTGGAAACCCTTATCAGCCTTGATGCCCTCAAATATGCCTCTGCGGCACGTATTACTGCGGTGTTACCATATTTTCCTTATGTGCGCTCTGATAAAAAAGATGAACCTAGAATTTCTATCTCCGCCCGGCTAATGGGTGATCTGTTAGAAACTGCCGGAGCCAGTCGGATATTGGCTATGGATCTGCATAGTCCCCAAATTCAGGGCTTTTTCAATATTCCTACTGACCAGTTGGTTGGTGGAAATGTTATTTGTGAATACTTTCGAGAAATTGGGCTTAAAAACTCCATTGTGGTTGCCACTGACGCTGGATCAGCCAAACGGGCCGGCTGGTTTGCCAAAAACCTGAAGATGAATTTAGCCATTCTCGACAAACGCCGTCACGATGATACTGAACAGCCAGAAATATTTAATGTTATCGGTGACATAGAAGGTAAAAACTGTATCATTTTTGACGATGAAATAGCCACGGGAGCCTCTATTATTCGCGCTAGCCAGGCCATTAAGGAGAAAGGCGCCCAAGACATTTATGTTGGTGTAGTCCATCCGGTATTTACCAAAGACGCCTATGAAAAAATTGAAGATTCAACTATCACCAAACTGGTTACTACCAACTCCTTGCCTTTGAAAAATAGAAGCAAGAAAATCGTTCAACTTTCGGTAGCGCCGTTATTTGCCAAAGCGATTAAATGTATTCACAATGGAGAATCGATATCCCGTCTATTTCAGAAGTCAATATCTTTTAAAGCCATCTCTTTACAAATCTAGCCGGGACTATTAGCCATTATGGCTCTAAACCCTTCTTCATCTAAACTCTCCTCTAGCGGTGCAAAACTAAATCTCCACCCTTCTAATATACAAGAAATTTTTGTTGAGCCAAAGGCAATGGATTCGTGGCTCTTTAAACAATGCCGCCAATATTTACCAGATATTGATATTAATGTAGTTGAAAACCGGCAAACTTTTTTAGCAGAGATGATTCAAAAAGAGGAAAATAAAACCGTCCCTGTAACCAAACCGGGCCAGGATAAAAATAGACTCTATTTTGGGCGCCAAAAGGGAGATAAAATCAGGAAGTGCCCTCAAAGTCCAGGGATGTTGTGCTGTAACTATTATACTTTGGATGTAATGGAAAATTGCCCAATTAACTGCTCCTATTGCATTCTTCAGGTTTATTTGAATTTTCCGGCTATTTTTGTTCGCACCGATTTGGATAATCTTAACGAACAGATAGAGTCTTTACTCAAAAACCGCCAGGGAATTATCCGAATTGGCACTGGCGAGTTGTGCGACAGCCTGGCCCTGGATCATCTGGTGCCTTTGGCGCCATTTTTGGTAAAATTATTTTCCCCTTATGAAAGAATCTCCTTTGAACTAAAAACTAAAAGCAATAATATCCAAAACCTGATGAGATTGACTCCTGGCCCGGGAATCGTTTTAGGTTGGTCTATGAATACTCCCCTAATTCAAAAGAGTTTTGAACCAGGTTCAGCCAGTGTTGAGAGCAGGTTATCTGCCATTAAACAAGCAGTTAAAAACGGTTATAAAATCGCCCTCCATTTTGATCCTATCTTTTATTATCCGAATTGGAAAAAAGAGTATCAAAAATTAATTGAATCATTAGCAGATCATCTTGAAAGAAATTCAATTACCTGGATAAGTATGGGGGGATTTAGATTTACCGGCCCCATAGAAGAGATGCTAATAAAAAATATGGGTTCAAGAGAAAATTTAACCAGGACTAATTTTCCCTACATTTTTTATGGAGAATTTTGTCGAGGATCTGATGGCAAATATCGCTACTTCAGAGATATCCGACTTCAGTTATATTCGTGGTTACTGACCTGTTTGAAAAAATACAATCTGGATAAAAATGTCTACTTGTGTATGGAAAACCAATGGATGTGGAAAAAACTATTTAACCAATTACCGGGATGTTCGCTATTACCAGAGATCTTTAGTTCTTAAAAGGGGAATAATTATGGGAAATTTAACTTACAAAGATAGTGGTGTGAATATTGACCAGGCCAACCTTTTCGTAAATGAGATCGGACCGCTAATCAAATCTACCCATTCCTCCAGAGTTTTAGGCGGCCTTGGATCTTTTGGCGGACTGTTTGATCTTAAGGGAATGGACTATAAACACCCGGTGTTGGTAAGCAGCACTGATGGAGTTGGAACCAAGTTAAAATTAGCCTTTTCTCTTGAGCGGCACCACACCGTTGGCATAGACTTAGTAGCTATGAATGTAAATGATATTTTAGCTTGTGGTGCAAAGCCTTTGTTTTTTCTAGACTATTTGGCGGTGGCCAAACTTGAGGTGAATCAGGCTGCTAAAGTGATCGAGGGGATTGTCCAGGGTTGCCAAATGTCAGAATGCGCCCTAATTGGCGGTGAAACTGCTGAACTTCCCGGTTTTTATCAACCAGGAGAATACGAATTGGCTGGCTTTTGCGTGGGAATAGTTGATAGAGAAAAAATATTGGACGGTACTAAAGTGAAGGACGGCCAAGTGATTATTGGATTGGAATCATCCGGACTTCATTCCAATGGTTTTTCTTTGGCCAGAAAAATTTGTTTTGACGTCAAAGGGCTAAATCCTTCCGATTGTCCGGCAGAATTAGAGGGAACCAGTATTGGTCAAGAGTTGCTGACTCCAACTTCTATTTATGTAAAACCGGTTTTGCAAATTTTAAAGCAATACCCAATTTCAGCCATTGCCCACATAACTGGGGGAGGATTTTACGACAATATTGAACGAGTCCTTCCAACCAGTTTCGCCGCCATGATCGATTCGGCCGCCTGGTCTCGAAAACAGATTTTCCATCTTTTACAAGAGTGGGGAAATGTAGATGAAAAAGAGATGTTCAGGACTTTTAATATGGGAATCGGCATGGTGATGATTGCTGATAAATCTGATGCAAATCAAATTATTGATACCCTTGAAAAAGATCATAATTTGGCGGCATCTAAAATTGGATTCATTACTAAGAGGCATGAAAAGCTCATCTCTGTTGAAGTGATATAAAATAGGAGAATACCATGAGTAAAATCTTAAAACTAGGGATTTTGATATCTGGTTCAGGAACCAATTTGCAATCTATTATTGATAATTGTAATCAAAACCAGATCAATGCCAAAGTGGAAGTGGTGATCAGTTCCAAGGCCAAGGCTTTGGGTTTGAAAAGAGCCGAAGAGGCCAATATTCCCGGTTTAGTATTCAAGCGGAAAGGTTTTAAAAGTAAAAAAGAGATGGATCTGGCTATGGTAGCCAAACTAAAAGAGTTCCAGGTAGATCTGGTCTGTCTGGCCGGGTATATGCGAGTTGTTTCTCCGGCTTTTCTGGAGCAGTTTCCCCAACGGGTAATCAATATCCATCCTTCTCTGCTTCCATCTTTTCCCGGCCTGGAGGCCCAAGTGCAGGCTCTGAATTATGGGGTTAAAATCAGTGGTTGCACTGTCCATTTTGTGGATGAAAAAGTGGACCATGGCCCCATTATTATTCAGGCTACGGTTCCGGTAATGGATGATGATACTCTGGAATTACTCCAGCAAAGAATTTTGCAGCAGGAACATGTTATTTATCCCAAGGCAATTGATTGGATCGCCAGAGGAATGGTTGAGATTAAAGACCGGTTGGTGGTGATTAAAAATTAAAGCGGTACTTTAATAATTTGTAATTACCAATTCGTATATTTTCCCCCGGCCAAGTGATTTGGAGTTTATGTTGCGCCTGGCCTCCAGGCGGGAGATATTGTAGTTGCCATAATGCCGAATAAAAAAATCATCCTCTGAGCCGCCGATATTCTGCGGATCAGAGTTACTCAGCATCAACAGAGCTCCTTTCTTATCCAGTTTTTTAAATAATCTGGCCAACCGCATTTGTTCAGCATCGTCAAAACTATTTTTACTATAGGCGGTAAAACTGGAGGTTTTACTTAAAGGACGGTAAGGCGGGTCAAAATAGACAAAAGAATCAGCTGTCACCAAATCTTCTACTGCACTGAAATCGGCATTTTCAAGAGTTACATTCTTTAATAATTCAGCTGCGTTGGTTAACTTAGTTTCCTGAACAATAACGGGCTTTTTATAACTTCCAATGGGAACATTAAACTCACCTTTGCTGTTGTGTCTAAACAAGCCATTAAAACAGGTTCGATTGAGAAATATTATTTGCGCCGCCCGTTCTATTCCTTTGGAGTTTATGCGAGAAAAATCCTCATTCCGGTTATAGTTAAATTGATGCCGCACCTCATAATAATACTCTTTACGCCCATCTTGATCTAAAGGTAAATATTTATCTTCCATTTTTTGCAAGATTTTAAGCAAATCTTGACAACTTTTTTTCACTATCCGGTAAACCAAAATCAAATCTGGGGCAATGTCACTTAAATAGCATTGGGCCAGGTTGTACTTTGGCTTTAAAAAGAAAAAAAGAGAGCCGCCTCCAATAAAAGGTTCAAAGTAGTTTAACTTTCCTTTTTTCAATTGAGACGGAAAATATTGAGTAAATTTTTCCAACAACTGGCTCTTACCGCCAGCCCATTTTAAAAAAGATGTGGTTTGCATTATTCCTTCAAATTGGAAAGCCATTTTTCGATGGCATCAAGACAATCCTGATAGGAATAGGTTGGCTTAAAACCGGTTTGGGTCAATTTTTCCACTGAGCACTGCTGGTGTGTACCTAATAGTTGCACTGCCATGGGGGTGATTGGTGGCCGGCTTTTGAGCCCTAACCACAGGTAAACCCTGGTCATTATCTTGCCCAGATAGAGGGCCAGGTTATAGGGAATATTGATTCGCAAATATTTTTTACCCGCCATTTTACCAATCTGAAAAACAAATTGTCTCCAATTGACATCCCATTGATCTGCAACATTCAACACCTGGTTAATATATTTTTTTTGGCCGGAAATAAGGCAGATCAGGTCAACCAGATTTCTAACATCCAATAAACCAGCGCTGCGGTTTCCCCGGTTAAAATAAAACATCACTCCAGATTTCTGCATCGCTGTTATCTCGCCAATTAAAGATTGGCACTGAGGGCCCACTACTGTGGCAGGGCGTAGAATAGTTATAGGTAACTGTTTCATCCTTTTCTGCACCATGATCTCTGCCATCACTTTGCTGGTGTTGTAATGATTTTTACCTGGCTGTAAGGGTTCATCTTCTTTGATGTTAAACTTGTCTGGATAACCGTAAACATCGATAGTGGAAATATGGATAAAATGGTTAAACTGTTTAATCTTAGCGGCAAAATTTAACAAATTTTCAGAGGTTTGCACATTATCTTTAAAAAATTGAGGATAGGATCCGTAGTCGGAAACTCTGGCTGCCAGGTTAATTATAATTTCCGGAGATTCGGGAAATTGATCTAACTGTTCTGGATCGGCCAGATCTATCTGAAAGATATTAATACCGCTTTTTCCATTACAGAATTGCTGTAGACGTTGCAATCCGGCCTGGCTTCTGGCTATAGCATAAACTTGAGCACCCTCTTTTTGACTCAAATGCTCTATAAGATTAAGACCAATAAAACCCGAAGCCCCGGTTATCATTATTTTCATACTATATTTTCCTTACTATCCCTTTGATTTAACTTGATTAGTTGATGTTTTTAGGTATAGCAAAAGGGCGGGTAAAAATAACAGGTCGGAAAGCATACAGAGGAGCATGGTAATTGCAGTGTAAAGCCCTAATTTGCTCACCGGTGCAAAACTGGAGAAATATAGAACTAAAAAGCCGGCGGCAATGGTAATGGTGGTAAACGTTATAGAGGGGCCGGCGGTTTCAATGGTTTTGCTGGCCACTTTATCGCTACTTAAACCCGATTGGGCAGCGTACCTGTATCTGACCAGGAAATGGATAGTATCATCTACGGCAATACCAATAGATATGGCGGCAATAGTGGCAGTGCCCATATTTATAGTCTCCCCCAACAACCCCATAATTCCAAAGATCAACAGCAGCGGTAAAATGTTGGGAAAAAAGGCGATACTGGTTAAACGCCAATCTTTTATAGCCACAAAGACCAGAGTCATTACTATGAGAATGGCAAAAAAGCTACCCCAAATTTGGCCAAAGGCCATCCGGTCTGCTGAACGGGTGCAACGGATATAGGTGCCGGTAATGCTGTTATCGGGAAAATTATTTTTGTTTTCAGCCAAATATATCTCAACCTTATCCACCAGGTCGAGGAAATCCCGGGAACTTATAAGATTGGTCCTAACCACCATAGCGGTGGAGTTGTAATCATCGGTAATGTAAAGTGATTTGACATCAAAGGCAGAGTCATTTAAAAGCATGGCTACCTGGGAAACCAGGTTGCTATTTTTGCTCCAAGAGGGGTCAACTTTGGTTTGGTCTGCCATGGCCTGATAAGCGTCATCCAGCAGCATGGCGTAATCCACTACTGAGTCAACGCCAGGCTGGGAGGCCAAATAATTGCGCAACTCTTTAATTTTTTGAAGATTTTTATGCTGTAGAAAAGCATCATCATTATCATTGTCTTCCAGCATGATTACAAATGGGTACTGGCCGGCCAAATGTTTATTGGTAAAATCGATGGCTTCGGTGAGGGCGGTTTTTTGGTTGTAATATTTGTAGTAGTCGGTATCTATCTTCATGGTAAAGGCAAATATCACCAGCAAGGCCAGCAAGGCTGAAATCAAAACAATACGGCCCCGGTAATTAATCACCATAGAACTGAATCTGGAGATAAAAGCCAGGGGAATTAGAGTTTTACCTTGACCACCAATAAACCAGGGATAGGCTTTAATGGTGGCCGGCACAAAGAAACAGGAAACCAAAGTAGCCCAGAATACTCCAATGGCGGTAAATATACCAAACTCCTGGACCGTAACTACCGGGTTGAGGGCCAAAGAGATAAAACCCGCAGTAGTAGTTACTCCAGCCAATAGAATGGCCGACAGTATCTCCTTCATCTCCCCCGGTTTTTCTCCGGCTCTGACGGCGTGGATTACGTGGATAGAATAGGCAGCGGTAAGAGCCATGGCGATGGCTGGAAACGCTGAAGTAGCCACCGAAAAACGCATCCCCAGAGTGTTAATTACCGCCAAAGATAAACCGTTGGTAATTGTGGCGCCCAGCAGGCAGAGAATAGCCGGTTTAATGTTGCCGAAACAGAGAAACAGAGTTAACAGAATGGCAATTACCGTGAGAACAGTGAACAGGGCCAGGTCGTGGCGCAAAAAGTTGCTGGTAAATTCCATAAAAACGTGCATGCCGCTGATATAAAACCGCCCTCGGTTATCCTGCTTCTGATATTGGTCGGTCAGGGTCATCAATTTTTTAATAATCTGTTCTTTGTCTTCAGAAGATATATCTCTTTCTAGGATCACATTAAAAGCCACTGTATTTCCATCAGCAGAGATTAGATTGCGGCGGTACAACGGATTAGATGAAGCCGACTCCTGAAGATGTTTTAAATCCTTTTTCGATTTGGGGGTCTTTTTCAAAAATGAGGAGGTCATCAAAACTCTCTCCCCATCAAAATCCTGGTTACGGAACCAGGGGACATTGGCCAGACTAAGGCAGTTTTGCACTCCTTTGATCTTTAATATTTTTCTGGTCAAACTTTTAACTCGTTTTAAAGGTTCAGGAGTAAAAAGTTGAGGATGGTAATAGGCTATAACCGTTAACTCATCAAAGTTGCCGAATTTTTCTTTCAGGTTTTTCTCCATGGCCATCAATTGCGGATCAGGCTCCATAATTTTTTCCAGAGTATTATCGATCTGCACCTGGGAAATCAAGGGGCCCGAAGCAACCAGCAGAAGTAAAAACAGCCAAAATACTGCTTTGGAATGGTTATTGGTTATTTGAAGGCATTTTGAGGCACTTTTTTCTAATAGTATGGGCTCTTTTTTCATTAATTTACCCGTAAAAAGTATGGTGAATCTGGTTATCAATAAAAATGATTGAGAGTTATTATATACCTTAGATTGAATGTTTAGTCTAGTGTCGGAGTAGTAACTTATTGACAGTTTTTACCATTAACTTTAAGGTAAGAAAATATATTTTATAATACATTACACATTCATAGGAAAATTAATTGATGCCCATAGATCCATATAAACCATATAAACTGGCCAATTTGAGCCTAAAAAATCGTTTTGTCCGCTCTGCTACCTTTGAAGGGATGGCGGATAAACAGGGCAATCCATCTTCTGCATACCAAAAATTATATTTTCGGTTGGCCAAAAACCAAGTAGGCTTGATTATCACTGGATTCAGTTATGTTCATCCATACGGCAGGGCTATCCAGCCAGGCCAGGCCGGTTTTGACACTGACCAAAAAGTTGAAAAATGGGCCCCAATTGTTGATAAAATTCATACTACTGGAACTAAAATTATTCCTCAATTAGCCCACGTTGGCCGCCAGACCATCTCCAGTATAACCGGCCAACCCTGTTTTGCACCTTCAACTGTAACTTGTTCCTATTTCCGCCAGCAGCCAATGCCTCTGGGTGAAAACCAGATCATAGAGATAATAGAACACTTTATTACCGCCGCTATGCGCAGCAAAAAAGCCGGTTTCGATGGAGTACAAATACACATGGCCCATGGCTATTTACTGCACCAATTTTTGTCTCGTCACACCAATCGCCGCCGCGACAATTGGGGCGGCTCCCTGGAAAACCGTTTTCGGATTGTTAAAGAAATAATCTCCGGAATAAAGGATAAATGTGGGGATTCATTTCCAGTGTTGATAAAGATGAGTGCTCAGGATGACCGGCCTAAATATTTTACTTTTGATGAGGCGTTTCAAGTATGCAATTTTCTCTCAGATTTGAAAGTAGAGGCAATTGAAGTCAGTTACGGTACCATGGAAAAAGCGCTGAACATCATCCGCGGAGATATCCCGGCAGAGGCAGCCCTGGACTATAATCCCACGGTTAAAACTGCCAATCCCCTTTTGCGAAACATCAGCAAGAAACTGGTCTTTCCAATACTTAAAAAACAGTTTATCCCTTATTGCGATCTTTACAACCTGGAAAATGCCAAACGATTGCAGCAAAATACCAATTTACCCATTATATTGGTTGGCGGGATCCGCAAAATGAGCCAGGTTGAAGATATCTTGAACAACAATGACGCCCAACTCATCTCCTTTTGCCGGGGGTTAATCTGCCAGCCTGATCTATTGCAGCGCTTTAAAGATGATACCACTACCCGCGCACGCTGTATCAATTGCAACCTCTGCACTATTTTGGTTGACAGCGGGAAACCTCTAAAATGCTACTTTGGAAAATACCGGAGCATCTATGAAAAAAAATGAATATCTACATAGTTTAATCTATCAAACCCCCTTTGATGAGATAGGTTTTAATCCCTATTACAACACCATTCAAAGTGCGATGGATACTCCCTTGAAGGTGGAGGGCCGGGAGGTGATAAACCTGGCAGCTAACAACTACCTGGGAATTGCCAACCATCCCCTGATGCGCCAGCGGATGAAAGAGGCTATCGACCAGTATGGTGTCAGCATGTGCGGTACCCCTATTGCCACCGGGTCCACTGAGCTTATCAAAGAGTTGCAGCGTCAAACCGCTACTTTCCTTAAACAGGAAGATGCCCTGGTCTATCCATCCTGCTACCAGGCCAATTTAGGGGTTTTTCAGGTTCTCTCCAATCAGGATGATATTCTCATTGTAGATCATGGCAGCCACTCATCTTTACTCAACGGCTGCTGGCTCTCAAAGGCCTTTTTTCGGCCATTTCCCCACAATAGCACCAAAAGACTGGCTGAAATTTTGGCCCGCAGCCAAGACTATCGGATGCGTTTTATTGTATTAGAGGGGCTGTACAGCACTGAAGGCGACTACCCTCCCCTGGCGGAGATCGCCGAGTTGGCTGAAAAATATCAAGCCTTTGTGGTGGTTGATGATGCCCACGGAATCGGGGTTCTGGGCGAAACTGGACGGGGAGTAATAGAACAGTGCCAAGTCTTCGACCGGGTGGATTTGATTACCGGCTCTTACGGCAAGGCGTTTGGCGCCTTTGGCGGTTTTATTTCCGGCAAAAAACAAATATTGGACTACTTTCGCTACGATTCTTCCATGCTGATATATTCCACCGCCTTACCGCCAGCCGTTACCGCCGCTGCCTTAGCATCCCTGGAGATAGTTGATAAGCATCCCGAACTTATCAAACGCACCTGGCAATATGCCAACCAGTTGAGAAAAGGGTTATTGGAGATGGGTTATAAACTAACCAATTCCAAAGCGCCCCTGGTGTCAGTACTTTTTAAATCCACCCCACAGACTGTTATGGCCACCAAGATTCTATTTTCCAAAGGAGTTATGGGCACCCCATTTGTGGCCCCCAGCGTTCCGGCCAAATATCCTCGTATCAGGCT
Organism: uncultured Myxococcia bacterium; assembly: GCA_964617105.1. Classification (GTDB taxonomy): domain Bacteria; phylum CAZTWC01; class CAZTWC01; order CAZTWC01; family CAZTWC01; genus CAZTWC01. The sequence goes on along the minus strand of CAZTWC010000056.1, from coordinate 2,347 downwards.
GATTCCTGGCGCCAATTTAAAAGAGGAGCATATAGAAAAAGCCCTTGTTGCTTTTAAGGAATTGAAAGATGAGTTGGATTGACTTTGGCGATCTGGCCAGAACTGTTTGCATAGCAGGCGGACATTCACAATAAAATGAGTAAATTCAAAACCCACTTTATCGGCGGAACTATATGGAGTATATCGTCGCTATGTTTGATTTTTGTGGCTGGGGTTATATTTCCCGTTCTAGCAGTTGATTTTGATCTGTATTTAGTGTTGGCTGCTATTGCCTGCACCATGGCATTTTCTCTGTTTGCTGATATCGACACCAAATCAGTGCCTCAATTTATCTTCTATTCTATGGTGCTGATGGTAGATATTGTGCTGATTATGGCTGAAAAATATCAAGTAGCGGCTGTATGGGGAGCGTTGGCTCTCTTTCCCCTGTTTTTTAAACACCGGGGAGTATTTCATTCCCTCTATTTTGCTATCCTCATACCCGTGCTGCTGTTTTCAGGCCTGTATTTTCTAGACCTTATCAGCCGCCCCATGGCCATTGTGCTAACCATATCAGGGATAATCGGTTATATAGCTCACCTTAGATTTGACAACATTTAAAGGTAATTACAAAATGAATAAAAATAAAACTGATTTGCATAATCCCCCTCTGATTTATAATTTTTTTCCCAGAATGATTGGCGATATGCATAAATGGCTGGAGGAGATTCCCCGAATTAAAGAGATGGGATTTAACTGGATATATGTTAACCCGTTTCATTATCCAGGGTTTTCCGGCAGTTTGTACGCAGTTAAAGATTATTTTCGAATGAATCCCCTTTTTATCCCTCAGGACCATCCGCAAGATCCCTTAAAATTACTTACCCAGGTGGTAAAAAAAATAAACCAGAATGGGTTCCAGGTGATGATGGATCTGGTGGTAAATCATACTGCCAAAGATTCTATTTATGCCCTGGAGCATCCGACTTGGTTTGAAAGAGATGAAAAAGGTGAGATCGTAAGTCCTTCGGCCATTGATCCGGCTGATGCCAGAAAAGTTACGGTCTGGGGTGATTTGGCTAAATTTGATCACCATGACCATCCTGGCCGGGAAGAACTCTGGCAGGAGTTAGTTAAAATAGTGGAGTATTATACCCGGGCAGGCTTTACCGGTTTCAGGTGTGATGCCGCCTACCAGGTGCCCTGCCAACTTTGGCAACTATTAATTAAAAAAGCCAGCAAAATAAACAACCAGGTTCAATTTTTTGCCGAAACCATGGGCGCCAGATTAGAGCAACAGCAAGATACTTTGACTGCTGATTTTTCCTATATTTTTAATAGTTCAAAATGGTGGCAATTCGATCAAGACTGGTGTCTTGTGCAACAAAAAACCAATTCTGCCTTTTGTCCCTCGATCAGTTTTCCTGAAAGCCATGATACCGATAGGCTTTTTCAAGAAACATATGACAACCTGGCGGTTCAAAAACAAAGATATGCCTTTGCTGCCTGGTTTTCCCGGGGCTTGATGATGCCCATAGGTTATGAGTACGGTTTTCGTAAAAAATTAAATGTGGTTCATACCACTCCGTTAGATTTTCAAGAAAATAAAAATATCGATATCCAGGATTTTATCAAAAGAGTAAACCAAATAAAGATAGCACAGCCGATTTTATCAATAGAGGGAGAGGTACAAAATATTACTGCAATGGATTCTTCTACAATTGTTCTAAAGAAATTCGATCAGAACTTTGATAAGAACTGTGGCATTTTAATTAATAAAGATTGGCAGAATCAACAAAGAGTAATTCTTCCTCAAGAGATAAAAGGAAAAAAAGCCTATACTGTCTGTCAAGAAGAGATGAAAGAGTTTTTCTTAGATCAAGATGAATTACTGCTGGAACCCGCGGAAGTGATATATTGTATCTGATTTATGATCTCTATCTGCTTGCTTGAGAGATTAAATATTTTCATAACCTCTTTATCAAGGCATTTCTGCATATCTTCCCCTTTTAAGGCTCTATCTACCATCGATAAAAATTGGCTGGATTCTTCTTTGGTTAAAAGAGGAAATGGTAATTTTTCTAGATCACCCCGCAGTACTTTATGGGTATTAAATTTTTTTGAAAAAATAAATTGAAAGAAAGACGAGTTGAGAAAAGCCAAAACGATTTTGGCGGGCAGGTTTTCTAGTTTTGGAATAAGAATATTGGCGCTATTAAGGGTTAGGCTTTGATTAGTGTCGTAGGCAAATACTAACTTGTTGGAGATAAATTTATAGATAAGTTTCTCTTTTGCCCGATATTTTTTTTCTGGCGCCACTTGTTGAAAATGATCCGGAATAAATTTTATATATGAAGATGGTTGCTTT
>CAZTWC010000055.1:0-17305 GCA_964617105.1 uncultured Myxococcia bacterium | reverse complement strand
GAAGGGACCAATTTTATTTACAACGACACCAAAATACCTATCTCTATCTCCATTGGTATAGCCACCTTGAATTATACCAGTTTTGACAAGCCCTTAGACATGGTAGAATCAGCCGACCAGTTTTTATACAAAGCCAAGCAAAATGGCCGTAACCGGGTTGAAAGTATTTTTTCATAAAATTTAGTATTAAGCGAGGTATGAGATGAAATCCTTTCGTCAGGTGATAAATATGAATTGCCGTGATAGGGTGGAAGTGGTTGATATCACCTCAAAATGCAGAAAAGCGCTGAAATCCAGCGGCATCCAGGAGGGTTTGGCTCTTATTTTTCCTTTGCACACCTCCTCCGCTGTTTTCATTACCGACAGCGACAGTTCAGTAGCCCTGGACTATCGTGATCTTCAGCAAAAACTGGTGCCCAGTGGAATTGGTTACCGCCACGATCTGAACGACTATAAAAAAAATGCCGATGGCCATCTTATCTCGATCATTACTGGTCACCATATCACCTGCCCGGTGACTGAAGGCGAATTTGATTTTGGAACTTACCACACCATCTATTATTACGAATTAGACGGGGGCCGCCAAAAAGAGATACTGGTAAAAATTATTGGTGAGTAAATGGTGCCAGGGAAAAGAACGCCCCCCAAAAAAATTATTTTGCACGCCTGCTGTGCACCATGTGCCAGTTCCGTAATCGAAAGGCTGGTTGAAAACGGTTATTGGCCGCTAATATTTTTCTTTAATCCTAATATTTATCCTTTTTGTGAATATGAAATCCGGAGAGATGAGTTAAGAGAATATTGCTATCAGATAAAAGTAGATTTTATCGAAGGTGATTATCAAGATACCGGCTGGCAGGAAGAGGTAGGTCCTTATGCGCTTTTGCCAGAAGGTAGCCGGCGTTGCTGCCAGTGCTTTGGTTTTAGGTTGGATAGAACTGCGGCCATGGCCAAAGAGTTAAATGTTACCTATTTTACTACTACCCTCACCGTTTCCCCTCACAAGGAGACCACTGCTGTTTTTCGGGTCGGCGGTGAGGCGGCTAATAAATACGGTCCAGAGTTTTTGGCTATGGACTTCAAAAAAAAGGATGGGTTTAAACGTTCGGTTGAAATAAGCCGCCAACAAGGCTTTTATCGCCAGAATTACTGTGGCTGTAAATATAGTAGGGGTTAATCTAGTTTTGGAGTTAAAATATAATGGCATACCAAATGAAAATAGACTGTAACCGGTGGAAATTACTGCTGACCATGCTGATTATTAGCATATGCTATCCTGTCTCAGGAAAGGGGCAATCCAAGAATTGCGAATCGCCTAATGTATTGCTGCTGTTGGACAAATCTGGCAGTATGCAAGGCAACAAGTGGAGAGATGCAAAATACGCCATTGGCACCATCTTGAGCGGCCCCCAAACCGCTTCAATTCGGTTTGGGCTGATGCTTTTTCCCAACCCCGATGATTGTAAAATATCCTCTGGTCTGGATGTGGGCTTTAACATCAATAACAGTAAGCTCATTATGGATAAACTAAACAGTTACAATTCTTTGACTGTCTCGGGAAATACCCCCATGGCTGCCGCCATCGCGGAAGCATTTAAGCACTTCAAAGATCCCAGGCGCAATTTTCTACTGTTAATCACTGACGGTGAAGAATCCTGCGGAGGTGATCCGGCGCAGGAAGTGGCATATTTATATAACAACGGTATCAACACGTTTGTTTTAGGTTTTGGCACTGGAGACGGGTCGCAACAGTTGGAAGCAATGGCCCAAAATGGGGGGAAAGCCCGACCGAAAAAAAACGTCGCTGATCTTACGCCAGCCTATTATACCGCCACCGACGATCAAGAACTGATCAAGGCTATGGAGGTGATTGTCAAAGAGTTGATGAAAGAGGTTTGTGATGGTTTGGATAATGATTGCGATGGCATGACCGATGAGGGGGATAATGGCCTTCCTCTGGAGAAAGAGTGCACTACTGCTTGTGGCCACGGAGTGCAAAAGTGTGCCACTGGTCAATGGGGTGAGTGCCAGGGGGCTCAACCGGTTGAGGAAGACTGTAATGGCCTGGATGATGATTGCGATGGTCAAACCGATGAAACAGAGGACAACGGAAATCTTATCAGATCCTGTGACACTGCCTGTGGACCGGGACAAGAGACCTGCAAGCAGGGGAAGTGGGCTGATTGCACAGCGCCTCAACCTTTGCCGGAAAGTTGCGACAATGTAGATGAAAATTGCAATGGGGTTATTGATGACAATGCAGTTTGCAAAAACGGCGGCGTCTGTCTCTGCGGTGAATGTTCCCTGCCTTGCCTGATGGGAGAATGTCCGCCGGGATTTGTGTGCAGCGATGATTTTTGCCTTACCAACTCGTGTTGCGGCATACGCTGCAGTGGTAAGTTTACCTGCATCAAAGGGGAGTGTGTGGATTCCTGTGAACGCCAGCCTTTGCAATGCCAGGATACCCAAGAGGAATGCCGCAAGGGCAAATGTACGGCCAAAGATTGCTTTTCTTCTGATCCAGCCTTTAGTTGTAAAAAAGGAGAGATGTGTGTGTTGGGACAATGTGAGGCTGATCCTTGTCTGAATAACGCCTGCGGCTCCGACCAGTTTTGCCGCCAGGGCGACTGTGTGGATTCCTGTGCCGCTGTCAAATGTGGTGAAAACGAAAAATGTCGTGATGGTATATGCAGCAAAGACTCCTGCAGTCCGACTTGTGGGCGTGGTTTCACTTGCCAGGAAGGCGTATGTGGCAAAGATTCCTGCGTGGAAATTGAATGCCCGGTGGGCAAAATTTGCCTTCAGGGAAAGTGTATCCAGGATATTTGTCTTAATATTACCTGCCCGCTTGAAGAGACTTGTATGCTGGGCCAATGCCTGAAACCAGAAGATAAATACGGCCATTTTCCCAGGATTATTAACCGTCCGGATGCTGGCACGGATATTGAAATAGATGGAAGCATGGATGGTGGTCAGCCAGAAGATAGAGTAAATGGGATTGACCAAACCGGCCAGCCCGATGGCGGCACCATTACCACTGATTCAAACTGGAAGGTAAATCTCCAGGAAGGGGGCTGCATGTGCAGCCAGGTTAGGTAGTTCTTGCGACGAAGTGGATTCTCGGATGCCAACTGGGTAGTTCTAGTCCGAAACCAGGAGGGAATTATGACAGCCAGTATCAATAATTTGACGGATTATTATCTCCGGGATAACTCAGCTACCGGATTTTTAAAAAATTATTGCCAATACTTATCTGAACTGATGGACAACTTTGATCTCTTTGCGGTTGAACAGATGGTGCGGATGTTTTTAGAGGCCAGAGAACGATATTCCAGCATCTTTTTTGCTGGAAATGGCGGCAGCGCCGCCACCGCCTCTCACTTCAGCCAGGATCTTTCGGCAGTGGGCCGAAAAGCGGGGGTAAAAAGTTTTAAGGCCTTAAGTCTCACCGATAATATCTCCTTTATTTCGGCAGTGGCCAATGACTATGGGTACCATAAAATTTTTACCGCTCAAATGGAGGAGTTTTTTCAGCCAGAAGATCTAATAGTGCTTATTTCAGCTAGTGGCAACAGCCCCAATGTGGTATTGGCGGCTGAGTATGCAGCCGAACTTGGTGGTAAGTCTATCGGCCTGGTGGGCTTTGACGGCGGGAAACTGGCCCAAATATGTGACTTAGTCATCCATATAAAAACTGAAAAAGGGGAATATGGCCCGGTGGAAGATTTGCAATTGGTGCTGGATCATATGGTCACCTCATATTTGAGCAACCACCTGCAATCACCATAAAAGCGGTCTTAAAAATTCGGATGCATCTCGACTAATAAAATTTCCGTAGTTAACAAAAATTATTGTCGTTGCTTAATTTATATGATAAATTTAACATTATAAAAATTATTAAGAACAAAAAGGATACCAGGTATTTTAATCCCGGGTTAACATGATGTAATCAGGCGTTAAATATGGAACATACAAAATTTGAGTATTCACTTAGAGATGATGCCATCTATTTTTCGGGTATTATCGATGAGTATGCCAATCTTAAACAACCGGTTTCCATGGTCAACCAAAAAGCGGATTTCTCCATTAATCTTTCGGAAATCTCTTACATCAACTCCTATGGAATCCGTTCATGGATCAATTTTATCAGTGAGGTCAGCCACCCCATGGAGTTGCATAACTGCTCTCCTGTTATGACCGAACAATTTTTGATGATTCCTGAGGTAACCGCCAATTGCCTGATTCGTTCTATTGTGTTGGAAACCAACTGTTACCATTGCAGTTTTGACTCCCAAGAAGAGATAGTTTTTAAAGACTGGCAACATAAAAAAGACCAGGTGCCCCAACTCTATTGTCCCAATTGTTCAAATCCAATGGAGATGAACCTTGATGTCACTATAGAGGAGTTAGTGGAAAGCCTCTCTCCCACCATCGGCGAATTGCAACTTTTAAAGAGTTATGAGGAGAGAAAGCCTATCAGTACCATGGTAGAAGTAATATCGAAGAGCAATAACGAGGTAAATACCTATTTTGCCAGGGACATCAGCATGGGCGGCATTTTTATTTACATGGATAACCCTTACACGGTTGGACAAAAACTTGATGTCAATTTTACCATCCCTCACTTTAAGGAACAAGTTTCAGTCTCAGGAGAAGTGGTCTGGAAATTCCACAACAAAGAATTAGGTGGAATCGGCATCAATTTCTATAATATGCCGGCTAACATGGATGATAAAGTCAGAAAATATATCGATCTCTTTTACCATGCGCCTTCACCGCTAAACAACAGGAGCGCCATAATGGTGGTGGAGGATGACAAAGATATAGTAGAATTGTTTAAGTATTTGCTGGCAGCAGAAGGGTTTAAAGTCTTCACTGCCCCGGATGGCGCCGCCGCCCTGAAACTTTTTCCCAATATTCAAGTGGGACTGATAATCAGTGATATAAAAATGCCCCGTTTGGATGGACTAAGTTTAATGGATAAGATAACTGCTATAGGTTACCAGGAGCCTTATATAATAATATCGGCAACCTGTAATGCTGAAGAAATTATGACCATCAGAGGCCGTCCCCAAACCCATTTCTTAAAAAAGCCTTTTGATATCGATGAACTGGTAAGACTGATTCACGATGTATTATCCTGAAAGTTAGGAGAAATGCCCTAAGGTAAACATACTTTACTTAAGCGGTTATCTACCGTGTTTACCTGGCGGCATTTGTAATTCTCATCTCGCCGGCAATCCCAATTTGAGCTGCAAATATCAATACAAATATTAACACTGTTGTGCTTGATGCAATCATAGTTGGTAACGCATTGATGATTGGTTTTACAGTCCACCATGGTGCACAAGCCTCCAGTTAAATCGTGACAATACAAGTTTGAAGCACACTCTTTGAAACTGGAACAACCATCGCCAAGATATTTGGAGCCGGAAGTGGAGCAACCGTGTTTCCCGCCAGGAAAATGTTTACATTCCTGACCGGTCTGGCAGTCGTTTTTGGAAAGGCAAGATTTTAGACAAACGCCATTGTCTTTTTTTAGATAATTACCCTGTTTGGGAATGCATGACAATGAAAAGGGGCAGGGGGCAGATGTTCCACAACTGGAGTTGATACACTTACCTTGGTAGCAAAATTCTCCAGGCTGACATTCACGGTCAAACCGGCAGGAGGCGGCTTGATCTGGGTGCTGAAGGTTAATAGTATAAACCGGACTTTGAGTGCGATGGTTGCAGGTAGGATCTGCTGGGGAGTCATTGTCGGTTACCACAATCAGGTAACAGAGTTTCTTGCTCTGACCCGGTTTTATCTCCAGGTCTACAATTTTGGCCATATATTGGTTATTGTCCTGGTGCTGAAATAAAACTGGTTCAAAGAGATTTAAATCTGGATGGTCAAGGGCCTTGGAATCCAAATCTCTCAAGGTATAATAGAGCACAGGCTCATCCTTTATTTCGCTGTCATCAGTAACTATGGCTTCAACTTGAAAGTCGCCGCTGGTTTTAACTGTATCCTGGGGTGGGGTGTGGGCAATTTGAGGAGACTTGCCAGAGCAGCCCTCTGAGTCTGTTTTCAACGCCACCTGCAAACGGATTAAATAGTTCTTTTTTATAGGTGGTGTCTTCTGGTTATCGGCGATAAATATCAAGGGATAATTGGAGGTGGTTTCAATCTGTTGTTGAGTAGGGCACCAGTTGAACGACTTATTTTTGGAATTATTATTCGGAGTTAGATAGGCACCCTTAACTCCCTGGTTAATAACCAAAGTCATTTGCCCAGTAGGGGTTGAGTCATCTTTTACTTCTATCTGGAGATTGATTATGCACTTTGATTTTTCTAAATCCAGGGTCATTCCTCCTCCCACTGGTTGGATGAATACCAGACCTTCCTTGGGGTCTGTTTCTACGGCCGGTATAACATCTATGGTTATCTCCTCTTCATCCCAACCACCCTGACCATCATCCACCGTGAAAATAAAAGAGTAGGAGGCGCCGGAACCAGTGGGACCTCCAGCATCATTGGCCAACGGCATCCAGCGAAATTCGGCGCTGTTTCTATTTTGCCTGGTAATTAAGGCCTGGCTGGCAATGGAGGGCTTTTCTCTAACCGAAAAGGTAAAAGAGAGTTGGTCAAGGTCTGGGTCCTCAGCTGACACTAAAAAGCGTAACTCGGTGTTTACCATCACCATTCGATTGTCCAGAGGATTCAGCCGGGGAGGAGTATTCCGCCAACTCTTATCATCACAGGAGAGCAATAGAAAAAGCAGGAGAAACAGAAATACTAATATAAAAAGGTTAAGTTTAGGGAACATACTTTATTTACTACAGTTAAAATTAATATTATAACTCATCCTGGGCTGGTATTGCAAATTTGCCTTAGTATTTTAAGACCACAGCCTATTTATTTGACATCTGTCCATTCATTTCATAAAATTTTAATTATGAAAACTAAAATTATTGCTATATCGTTTATTTTGCTATGTTCTTTTATACTACCCCGGTTGGCCATTGCCCAGACCAACCTGGATAGCCACCTGGACAAGTTTATCCACTTTACCAGGATACAACTGCGGTTAAAGCCTGAAACCAAATACAAAATTACCAAGATCAAGCGTAAATCATCACTGGATATCACGCTGGAGAATTATCCTTTGGATATTATTCGCCAGTTGGAAAAGTACCAGGGCACCAACATCACCGGTATTCTGGTGTTGCACAAGAGCCTTACCAGTATAAAGGTAAGGATGAATATCAACCTCACCAGGTTTTTGTTTTTTCACCGTTGGATAAAAAAACCACCTGGTCTGATAATCGATATAGGTGAAGGTGAAGAGGATATTCTGCCGATAAAGATTCCTGATATCCCATTTGTCCCCTATATTGAAGAGAGATTGCCCATTAAAGGGGGAACTCCTGATATCGATTTTCAACGACTGGAAGTCCGACATCCCCATATCAAAATACATAATGATTTGATTTCTCTTTGGTCAAAAGGGTTTATAAAAGAATCGGTGCAAAAAGCGGATACCTTTCTTAAAAGCCATCCTAAAAGTCCATATTACCACAAGATTTATTATATTTACGCTGAGATGCTTTTTATGCTTCATAGAAATACACCCTCTACTATTGAAGTGGCTATCGATGCCCTGAAGCGGGTCAGCAAAATGAAACTATATGATGATTTGAATGCCCGTGCCCTTTACCTGGCATCCCTGGGAAATATTCTCCGGCGTTTTTACCTGGAGGCTTTGGTGGATATCGAAAAAGGGCTGGCTAAATATCGCCATACTCTTTATTACAATTATCTAAAAGTCAATCAGGCCATCTGCCTGAAATACCGGCGCAAAGTAAAAAAAGCAGAAGTGATTCTCCGGCAAATAGTTGAGTACCCTCAGGATATTCCGGCTAAAAAGAATGCCCTTCTTTTGTTGGCCTATATTGAGGCTGAGAAGTTAAATTTTAACCAAGCCTTTAAACTAATGGCGCAAATAGAAAAAAAATGGCCGGTTTTGCTTAAACGCAACATTAACGTTTTTCTCTTTTTGGGAGATCTCCATTTTTGGAAAAAAGATTATAAACGGGCTGAGCAAATTTATAATAAAGTTCTGCTGCAGTTTTCCTATGAGCCTTTATCCAGTATCGCCCAACTCCACAAAGGAGATATTTTGCTGAAACAAAAAAAGTATGATCAGGCATCTCTTATTTTCAGACACCTGGCCAACTTGAGGGGGAAAAGAATGGATGCCAGGTTACTGGCCAGAATGAGGGTAGCAGAGTTGGAAGGCGCCATGTACAGTACTTCGCCGCCCTATCATAACTATTATATGTGTATAAATAAAGCCCGCGCCTCCTTTGCATCACAGGAGGCCAGTTTCCGGCTGTCGCTATTGTATCTGCAGCACCGAAAATTTATTTTGGCCTACGATACTATGCGGAAAATGTTCAAAAAATATCCCAACACTCCCTATAGCAATACCGGGAAGCCTTTTTTCCATAATCTTCTCTATACCATCTATAAGATGTATTACAAAAAAGGAGACTATTTAACCGTAACCAGAATATATATAAGAGACAAAAAAATATTTAGCCAAAATCCCCACGAAAAAGAGATGAGAATCCTGGTGGCCAACAGTTATATTGCCATGGGGATATACCAGGAGGCGTTAAAATTATACCGGGCAATTTTAAAGAGCAAGGGGCTGGAACCAAAGTGGGAAAAGCGTTATTTGATCAACCTGGCCCATGCCTATGCTCTCAACAAAGATATTTATCGCTGCCAAAAAACTCTGGAGTACTTACGAGCCAAGTATCCGGGCCAGATAAAGTCGTCAAAATATTGGCTAACTATGGCTGAGATCAACCTGGCTTTGAAAAAAGATCGGGAGGCTTTTAGCGCTTTTGACAATATGCTTAAATATTTGGATGAGTTCCCCAATCAAACTCTTATCTACACGAAACAAGGGGATATTTTAAAGCGTCATAAAAAATACGCCGCTGCCGCTGAAAAGTATAATAAAGCCATAGTCTATTATCGCAACTATCCTTCCAACAAGTTGCCCAAAGAGATAGTGGGCACTTTTTTTAATTTCGGTGAATGCCTGCTCTGGTCTAAGCAATACCGGGAAACTATTGAATATTTTAATACTTTAATAAAAAAGTTCCCCAACAATTCCAGAATTCCCATGGTAAAATACAAATTAGGAGAGGCTTTTTCTAAAGTTGGCATGAAAAATGAATCATTTAAGACCTGGAAAGCTCTGGCTGCTGAAAAAGAGCCGGGATTTTGGCACAAATTAGCTGCAGAACAGATACGAGGTCTTGAATGGGAGAAAAAACACCGCCGCCAACCAGAATTAAAAACACCGTCTCCGTAAATACCACTGCCGCCGCTACCGTTCAGGTGGAACAAGTCTTTGACCACCACAACAGTCGTTCTCTACGCCTTAACGCCATGTTAGATGCCGTTCGAGTTATCGCCCACAAAATGCGAAGTCCTTTTGGTAGCATTAACATTTTTGCCCAACTCTTAGAAAGGGAGTTGGCGGGAAAGGGCAGTACGCTTTTGCAAAAGATAATCTCCGAGATTAACAGGGCAGACGATATTTTGGCCGATTTGCTGCAAAACATGAAAATCAGCACCTCCGCCCAAGAGGAGGTAGAACTCCATATATTAATGAAAAGGGTTATCGAGGATTTCCACTCCGCTACCCTGGGCAAAAGGATTGAATTAAAACTGAAATTAAATGCTCTTGATTGCCTGATAGAGGGGGACAAAACGCTTTTGGAACAACTTTTGCTACACTTATTACTAAATGCTCTTCAGGCAGTTAAAACTGACGGTATTTTGACAATCGAAACCCGAAATGTTCTTAAAAGAGACAAAAAAATGTTCGAGATGACTATTAAAGACAACGGCTGCGGAATAGAGGCTGAAGAGTTGGGCAAAGTGTTTGACCCATTTTTCACATCTCAGGTTCCTGATATCGGTTTGGGATTGACTCGTTGTCATTTTATAGTGGATAGCCACCGAGGCGCTTTAAAGATGGAATCCAAACTTTCAGAAGGCACCCAAGTTACTATTTTCTTTCCTGTGAAAGAGCAATAGGGGTCCAAAATGGGAGAATTGCATATGGAAAACAACCCGATTTTAGTAGTTGACGATGATGAATCCATGCGGTTTGCTGTATCAGAAGCCCTGAGCCGAAGTGGGTACCAGGTGGCTACTGCTGCCAATGGCAGAGAGGGTTTGATCAGTATCAAACAGCAAAAGCCCAAAATGGTTATCTCAGACTACAAAATGCCGGAAATGAATGGTTTTGAATTGCTGCGCAGTCTAAAAATGAGCCAAGAGGATATCCCTTTTGTGATGATGACCGCTTATGGCGAAGTTGACGATGCTGTCAAAGCCATGAAAGAGGGTGCAGTTGATTTTATCACCAAGCCTTTTCCGCTTGAATTGCTGGAAAATCTGGTTAAAAGATATCGTAATCCTGGTGAAGATCTGGTTACAACCAACCAGTCAGTCTCATCTAAAAGCACTTTTATTGCCCGGGAAGAGAAGATGCTCTCTTTTCTGGATAAGGCCAAAAAAATTGCCCGCAGCCAGGTAACCGTTTTAATTCAAGGTGAAAGCGGTACTGGTAAAGAGATGTTGGCCCGTTATTTTCATGCCAACTCCACCAGGAGTGATGGTAGTTTTATAGCCTTGAATTGCGCCGCCATCCCCGAAACCATGATGGAAAGCGAGTTATTTGGTCACGAGAAAGGCGCTTTTACCGGAGCTATAAATCAGAGGCTGGGCAAATTCGAAATGGCTAGCCAGGGGACCCTTTTGCTGGATGAGATCAGTGAGATGGATTTATCCCTGCAGGCCAAACTCTTACGGGTACTGCAAGAATTTGAAGTGGATCGGTTGGGAGGTAAAAAAACCATAGCGGTGAACACCAGAGTTATAACCACTACCAATCGGGACCTGAAGCAAATGGTAAAAGATGGTAAATTCAGGGAAGATCTTTTTTACCGTATCAATGTTTTTCCTATAACTATTCCGCCGCTGCGGGAGCGGGTGGAGGATATTGAGCCTCTATGTAACCATTTCATTAATAAACACTGTCAACGCAACAATCTACCCAAAAAGAGTTTGAGCCCGGAAGCCTTGATCAGGCTAAAAAGTTATTCCTGGCCGGGAAATGTGCGGGAGCTGGAACATACTGCAGAGAGAGCCATATTGATGTGTGACGGAGAACAGATTATGGCAGAAAATCTGTTCCTGGAAAATGACATTTGTCAAAACATTGACAATGAAAGTGAAGAAAAATTGTCTCTAAAAGCGGGTGTGACTATAAAAAAGATGGAAAGAGAGTTGATAGTCCAAACCTTAAAAGATATGAATGGTAACCGCACCCACGCCGCCAAAAGTCTTGATATCAGCCTGAGAACGCTGCGGAACAAGATTAAAGATTACCAGTTGGAAAATATTGTTTAATCGGAAAAAATAGGGTTTATCGCTGGTTTTGGCATCGCTTTTGCTAACATTTATATAGTATGGATTGTCAATAGAGATCGCCGGGAGGGAAAGGAAATGAAGATTTTTGGTAAATTGTTTACAGGGATGCAGAGGGCGATGGATTTTCAGATGCAGCGGCAGACCCATATCGCCAGCAACATAGCCAATATTGACACTCCGGGTTATAAACCCAAAGATATAAAATTTCAGCAACAGTTAAATCGTTCTATCGATTCTTCATCATCAGTGAAACTGAAAGCCACCAATTCGAACCACATGAATTTGGGCGGCACCAGAGGGACTGTTGAACCGGCCAAAGTAGTAAAAGATGCCACCCAGGCTCCGGGACTGGATAATAACTCGGTAAATTTGGATAATGAAGTGGCTAAACTAACAGCCAATCAGTTGCGATACCGGGCAACTGCATCTTTTGTCTCCAAGAAGATGTCAATTTTAAAATATGTAATCCAGGATAGATAACCGGTGGATAATTTTCGGAGGTGATTATGGATTTTTTTTCAGCATTAAAAATTTCCGCTTCGGCGTTAAAAGCCCAAAGGACCAGATTAAATACCATTTCCAGTAACCTGGCCAATGCCAATACTACCAAAACCTCGGAGGGCGGACCGTATAAAAGAAAAGATGTGGTATTCAGGCCCAAGCAACTAAGGGAAAATTTTTCCTCTATGCTCAACCAGCAACTGAGGCAAGTAAAAGGAGTGGAAGTCACTTCGGTCAAAGAGGATCAAAAGCCTCCCCGGATGGTCTATGATCCCAGGCATCCCGATGCCAACGCCAAAGGCTATGTGGCCATGCCCAATGTAAACGTGGTGGAAGAGATGGTCAACATGATCAACTGTTCCCGTACTTTTGAGGCCAATACCACCGTGATTTCTACTATTAAAGGGATGGCCTTACAGGCATTGTCCATCAACAAGTGATGATAGGGGGAAGGAACCATGAAGGATATTACTATAAGCACAAATTTACTGAACTCGGCTGGATCTTTACAGGATCGGCTGTCTGGCAGGGTAAAGCTGAACGACAATCCAGAAGAAAAAGTTGGCTCTTTTGTATCTTCGTTAAAGGGATATATGGAAAAAGTCAACAATGACCAGGCGGGAGCGGATAAATCTGTAGAAAATTTTATCAAAGGCGATAACAATCTCCACGAAACCGCCATTGCACTGGAGAAGGCAGATCTCTCTCTGCGGCTGATGTCGAACATCCGCTCCAAGGTAATCCAGGCTTACCAGGAAGTGATGAGGATGGGGATTTGATTGGAGCCGGTAATACAATTAAGAACGAAAATAATTCCCGGGATTTTAATCCCGGGTTGACCTTAAACTGATTTAAAGAGGTAAACCATGGGTGAGCGAATCAATCTTTTTTTCCGGCAGGTCTCCGTTATTTGGAAAAATATCCCCCCAAGCGCCAGAGTCGTAATACCCATGGTGGCACTCTTAATCATGGCTGGTTTCGGATACATTATATATGCCACCAATACCATGGATTACCAATATCTTTTTTCTAATATGGATCAAAAAGATGCCGGCCAGGTGGTGGAAAAATTGAATGACTTAAAAGTTCCCTACCAACTGGAAGCCGGGGGCTCTGCTATCCTGGTACCGGCAGGAAAACTCTATGATGTCAGAATTAAGTTAGCCAGCGCCGGCCTGCCTAAGGGGGGCGGTAGTGGTTTTGAACTTTTTGACCAAAGCTACATCGGCATGACCGATTTTATGCAGAAGTTGAATTACCGCCGCGCCCTGCAAGGGGAGTTGAGCCGCACTATCAACAGTATCGATGGTATTTCCTCCTCCAGGGTACATGTTGTTATTCCAGAAAAAAGCCTTTTTAAAGAAGATCAACTAGAGCCCAGCGCTTC
Organism: uncultured Myxococcia bacterium; assembly: GCA_964617105.1. Taxonomy (GTDB): domain Bacteria; phylum CAZTWC01; class CAZTWC01; order CAZTWC01; family CAZTWC01; genus CAZTWC01. The sequence continues at coordinate 3,912 of CAZTWC010000055.1, read as the reverse complement.
GGTGATCTTGGAATTTAATAAAAGTTTTAGTCTCAACAAATCTCAGATCCAGGGGATAAAACACCTGGTGGCCTCTAGTGTTGAAGGATTGGCTGCTAATAATATTACCATTGTAGATAATAATGGACAGGTGCTCTCCAAGCCCTCGGATGAACAGTTTGCCATGGGAGGCGGGTCCACTATAATGGAATACCAACGCAATTATGAGCGTAATCTGGAAGAAAAGGTGAGGCGGATGTTGGAAAAGGTGATGGGGCCCGGTAAGGCGGTGGTGCAGATAACCGCAGAGATGAACTTCAGCAAAGTGGAGCAGACCGAGGAGATATATGACCCTGAAAATCAGGTGGCCCGGAGTGAGCAAAATACCACTGAGAGCAGCCGCAGCAAAACCCCTATGCCTGGTGGAGTGCCAGGTTCCCAATCCAATATTCCGGTTGGCGAGGGAGTGGCCGATGACAAAAACTCCACTATTGACTCCAATCGTAACAGTCTGGTTACCAATTACGAAATCAACAAAGTGATTAAACATACGGTGGTGCCGGTGGGCACTTTGAAGAAAATTTCGGTGGCCACCATGGTAGATGGGATCTATCAGGAAAAAGAGGGCGCTACCCAGTATGCCAAACGTTCAGCAAAAGAGATTAAAGAGTTGGAAAGTATTGTTATGAAGGCGGTGGGATTCGACCAGCAGCGTGGTGACCAGATAGAAGTTTCCTGTGTACAATTTCACCAGATAAAAGATGATGGCAAAGAACCTTTTCTCACTCCCCACCTGGTGCGCCAACTTCTGCAGGGCGGGAAATTCTTGATATACTTATTGATGACCCTGCTTCTGGTCTTCTTTATCATGCGCCCTATGGTCAGGTGGGTCACTACTATCGCACCGCCCATTCCAGTGGATTATGACGGAGTCAGAAGAGCTGCTGCCTTGGCATCTGGGGAAGTAGAAGAAGATCAGGAGACAAAGACGCTGGATGCCACCATGGAGGAGCAGCGGTTACTGCTGGAAGCGCAAAAAGACGCTCGCCGCAAAGTACAGGATTTCGCAAAGGAAAATGCTGCTCAAACCGCCCAGATCCTCAAGAGTTGGTTGAAGGAAAAACCAGCATAAAGTTAATTAAACTTTAGGGCTCACTCAAAAATAACTACCCCCGGTTGAAGCACCAAAGCATCAACCGGGGGTTTATTTTTGACATTATTTCTACTAGAGAGTACAATTATAGTCAAAAGGATGACATCAATATGCAGATTCAAAATAGGGAACCAGCGTAATATATGGCTAATGAGGTTATAGTGGTTTTGGTATAATATTTGCAGTATTTAATTGTTGGTAATTACTCCTGTTTCTAAAATAGCAATGAGAGAGGAGTATGACGGTTAGCGACCTTTTACCAGTGTTTGTAATTGTTAGTCTAATTTTCTTTAGGAGATAAATATGGTTACCACGTCAACTGATTTAACGGGCGCCCAAAGATCGGCCCTGGTTTTGCTTTCTTTAGGCGAAGATGTGGCCACCGATATTTTTCGTAACCTGAATCAAAAAGAGATCAGGGATATCGGTATGGCCCTGGAAACAGTTCAAACCATCTCTCCAACTGTTGTTGATGAGGTTTATTTGCAATTTGCCGAAGAGGTGAAGCACGATTCCGGTTTCCTTATGCGCGGCGGCGAATTTTTGGAGGAGGTTGCCACCAGGGTTATGGGTCCGGAAAAGGCCAGAAATCTGATGGCCCACCTGAAGCGGCAGACCAAGTCTTCGGTGGAGAATTTATCTGAAGCGGATCCTCAAACCCTGGCCAACGTTATCCGAAAGGAACATCCGCAAACGATTGCTTTACTCCTGGCTCATACGGTAACCAACAAAGCATCTTCAATTATACCTTTGCTGCCTGAAGAGTTGCAGGTGGAGGTGGTTCTACGTATCGCCAAACTGGAAAATGTCACTCCCGATATACTCAATGAAGTTGAGCAGGCCATACAGGACGAAATTTTGTCCATGGGCAACATCGAGTCCACAAATGTTGGCGGTGTGGAGATGGTGGCCGAGATGCTAAATAATATGGAAAAAACCTATGAGAAAAATATTCTGGACGAACTTTCCGAAACCCAACCCGAGTTGGCCGACCGGATTCGCCAGAAGATGTTTACTTTTGATGACCTGATAAATGTTGATGGCCGCGGTATTCAGCAGATACTAAAGGAGATTGAGAATGAAACCCTGGTGATTGCTCTTAAAGCCACCAGTGAGGAGTTGAAATGCAAGATATTCGGCAACATGTCCAAGCGTGCTGCCTCTATGGTGGAGGAAGACCTTCAAACCAAAGGACCTATGAGACTCTCTGAGGTGGAAAGGGCGCAGATGCAAATCGTTAATATCGCCATGAGGCTGGAAGAAGAGGGCAAAATTATAATCGCCGGCGGCGAAGGGGAGGATGTGCTTGTCTAATTTACTAAAAAAAGGTCCGGAAACCGAGGCGGCAGTTGGTCAGGTTGACTTTACCAATTATGATCAACCTATTTATCACCGCAGTTCTGAAAATGTTATCAGGGAAGAGGATGGCAAGATCTTTGCTCATTCGCTGAAATTTCCTCACCTGGGCAGGGCATTGCCACCAGACCAGCAACCACAGGCTGAAGGCGGTGAAACTGATCCCCGGGCGCAGGCGGAAAAAATTGTGGATGAGATCTACCACGGAGTCTACTTGACTTCATCGGAGGCTTACCAGGAATGTGTAGGTAGATTGGAGGCCCTTTTTCAGCAGATGACTCAAGCAGGTTACCAGGAGGGGCTGAACAACGCTTTGGGTGAAGTGGAGAGTTTGAAAACCCAGGCTATAACTACCCAGTCAGAGGCGAGTGTCTACTTGAGCCGCTTGCAGATGAGCATAGAGCAGTTGAATATATTGAACATACAGTTGGTGGACAAAGTGCGCTACGATGCGGTTGAACTGGCTGTAAAAATCGCTAAAAGTGTAATCCAGCAAGAGGTGTCTATAAAGCCGGAAATACTGATCAATCTGGTTCGCAAATTGATGCCTGAAGTTATGGGGGCCGATAAAATTATCCTGAAGTTAAATCCCCAGGATGCGGTGGCGGTAAGAACCCAGCGAGGAAGTATTACTGATGGTTTTGAAGGAATTAATGAGATACTGATCCAAGATGATCCCGCCGTAGAGCAGGGGGGATTTTCCCTGGAAACCGAAGGCACTGCCATTGACTCCACCCTGGAAAATCAACTGGGAAATATCCTGACTGACCTCCAGCAGCAGCAGATGGAGGCTCAAGGAGAGCAGCCGGTTGAAGCAACTCAGCCTCCATCAGGAGAGGATATTGATGAATTTACCGTCTAACCAATCCCTTTTTAACTGGAACGCTATTAACAATTCACTGCAGCAAACCAAAAAAATATCCAGGCGAGGAAAAGTATTGCAAGTGGTGGGGCTGGTGGTGCAAGGGATTGTTCCAGGAGCAAGACTAGGCTCGGTGGTGCAGATCACTCCCGGCCGCCAGATGGATCCTATTGAAGCCGAAGTGGTGGGTTTTAAGGGCGATGTGGCTCTGATGATGCCCCTAAAACCGGTACAAAACATTAAGCACGGTTCTCATATCCAGGTTATTAAAGAGGAGGCTACTATAAATGTGGGCAATGCATACCTGGGCCGTGTTATTAACGGCCTGGGGCTGCCTATAGATGACCAGGGTCCTATTTTGGAGGATAATACTATGTCTCTGTATTCAGAACCAATAAATCCTCTTCAGCGTCCCGCCATAAGTGAGTCTTTGTCATTGGGAATCAAGGCTATTGATGGGTTGAATACCATTGCTAAAGGTCAGAGGGTTGGAATAATGGCCGGTTCAGGGGTTGGGAAAAGCGTGCTTCTGGGCATGATGGCCCGCAATACTAGTGCTGAT
>CAZTWC010000054.1:0-17415 GCA_964617105.1 uncultured Myxococcia bacterium | reverse complement strand
TCTGAGAGTTATGTTCGGCAGTGCGTTTTTGCAGCCTTGAAAGAGTTGGAGAAATAAAAATGGCCAAACTTTACTTTCGCTATGGAGTAGTTTCAAGCGCTAAAACAATGAATTTATTGGCCGTGGCTCACAATTACCGCAATCAGGGCAAAAAGGTTAAACTGCTAAAACCGGAACTTGATGACCGTTTTGGTGTACACGCCATCAAATCGCGCTCTGGCCTGGTGGCGAAAGCAGATATTATGGTGAAAGAGGATACTTGCCTGGAAAAAAGTCAGTTTGAAGGTTTGAGTTGCATCCTGGTGGATGAGGCCCAGTTCCTGTCTGAATCTTTGGTGGAACAATTACGCCGGATCACCACTGTTATGAATATCCCGGTAATCTGTTACGGATTGCGCACCGATTTCAAATCCAGGCTTTTCCATGGTTCTCGCCGTCTACTGGAGTTGGCAGATTCCATTGAAGAGATCAAAGTTACCTGTGCTTTCTGCAACAAAAAAGCGGTTATGAACCTCAAATTCACTGATGGTAACCCCACTGTCGAAGGTCTTAGCATAGATCTGGGAGCAGATGAGAAATATCTGCCCGCCTGTTATAAGTGTTACTCCAACAAACTTAATCTTTGACCGAGGGTTCTGGAAACGCGCTCATTGCTTGCTGGGCTTAATTATCTTCACTACCTCCACCTCAAAAATTAGATTTTTTCCAGACAGAGGATGGTTTCCATCCAGAGTGATATTCTCTTCACCCTGGTGAGTCACTGTTACCTGGATTACCTCACCGCTATCGGGATTTCTCATCTGCAGCACCTGGCCTACGGATGGATTGGCCTGTTCTAACTCTGGGGTACGCTTCACCACTAGCACCTTGTTGTAATCATAATCACCATAACCATCTTCAGAAGAGATTGACACAGTTTTGGTTTCTCCCCTCTTCATTCCCAATAACGCATCTTCCAGCCCTTTAATCACCTGTCCGGCTCCAATAGAGAACTGTAATGGTGTCCCTTTGGTTTTTGATGAATCGAAGACAGAACCATCCTCCAACTTGCAAACATAGTGAATTTTAACCGAATCACCTTCTCTTATCTTACTCATATTTTCTCTCCTAAAACCCTGGTGAAAACCAACTATTCAATATCATTTAAAAAACAAAGTCAACTTAATAATTCCCCTCATATGCGGTTATATAGCCTATTATTTTGGTTTCTGAAAAGAGTCTTGCCAGGGATTGCCAATTGTGGTAATTTTGTAAAATACTAGATAAAATTTAACGGAGAAAATGTTGGCAAAGCAAGATAAAATTCTGGTTATCGATGATGAAGAGATAATCTTTAATTCCATAAACCTGAACCTATCAAAAGACAATTACCAATTGTACTACGCTCCCAACGGTAAAGAGGGGCTAAAGTTGTTTGAAAAAGAGTTCCCTTTATTGGTAATTTTAGATCTGCGGATGCCAGTTATGGACGGTTTCCAGTTCCTGGCTAATATAGATCTTACCCCATCCTCACTATGTGCAGTGATTGTGCACACCGGTTACAGCAATGATGAAGATATCGCCAAATGTTTCAATATGGGAGTAACCGCTTTTTTACCTAAGCCTTATAATGTTTACGAACTAAAAGGAATGGTAAAAAACTACATCCATATGAAAAAAACCCAGCGGCAACTGACCCTGCAGAAAGAGAGACACAACCTTAATTTGCTCACTATCGAAGACGGGGTGATCTCCCTGAACACTAAGGGTGATATTATAGCCATCAACCGGGCAGCCAGGATTCTAACCGGGTACAGTTTCAAGCAGGCTATAGGCCAAAAATTTTTCCAGGTATTCAATGCTATAACCGAAAAAGGCGAACCGTTGCCCGGCCTTTTACTTCAGCAAATTCAAGAAAGCGGCCAACTAACCAAATTCCCCTCCGGAACTCTCCTTACCGATAAAAATGGCAAGCACCGAGTTGTAGATGGACTGGCGGCTCCAATCTATATCCGTACCAATATTATTGATGGAATCGAGATAGTCTTTCGGCAACATGCTTGACACTTTTTACCATTGAAAATATACTAAATCAATTCTCATCTAGAGATAAAATAAACTTTATTTTTTTGATACAATCATATCTCTCGGGCAATATTCTGCAATAGCGCAGCAAGAGCTCAGCGAGAGTCTTTTTTTACAGGTAATCAAACATGAAACCAGAGATGTTCTCTAAAGTAAAACCTATCAATATCGAAGACGAGATGCGGGGCTCTTACATAGAGTACGCCATGAGCGTCATTATTGGTCGAGCCTTGCCCGATGTTCGAGACGGAATGAAACCTGTACATCGGCGTATACTTTACGCCATGAAGGACTTGAAAAACACCTATTCCAATTCCTATAAAAAGTCGGCCCGCATTGTGGGTGATGTAATCGGTAAATACCATCCCCACGGTGACTCAGCAGTGTATGACTCTCTGGTACGAATGGCCCAAAATTTCAGGATGCGCTACATGCTGGTAGATGGCCAGGGCAACTTCGGTTCGGTAGATGGCGACCCGCCGGCAGCCATGCGGTACACAGAGGTACGGATGGCCCGTATCACCGATGAAATGTTGCGGGATATCGAAAAGGAAACCGTAACTTTTACCCCTAACTATGATGACTCTTTAAATGAGCCCAGTGTATTGCCCTCACGCTTGCCCAACCTGCTGATAAACGGTTCTTCTGGTATCGCGGTCGGCATGGCCACCAACATTCCTCCTCACAATTTAAGCGAAATTATCGGTGCGGTAATTCATTTAATCAAACACCCACAGGCAGCTATAGAGGACCTGCTTCAGCATGTGCCCGGCCCCGATTTTCCCACCGGGGCTTTTATTTGCGGTCGCGCAGGAATTTTACAGGCGTACAAAACCGGCCGGGGCCTGGTCAAGATGAGAGCCCGCACCGATATAGAAAAGATCAAAAAGGGTTCTGAACGAGAGGCAATTATTGTTACCGAACTGCCCTTTGAGGTAAATAAGGCCAAACTGATCGAAAAAATCGCCGATCTGGTTAAAAACAAGGTGATCACCGGCATCAGCGAATTAAGAGATGAATCGGACCGTAAAGGTATGCGCATCTATATTGAATTGAAGCGAGATGCCGATGCCAACATTTTGCTCAACAAACTCTACAAGTCAACCAACCTGCAGACCACCTTTGGAATCAACATGCTGGCCATCGTTAAGGGGCAACCCAGGGTGCTCAACATCAAAGAAGCACTTACCCATTTTATCCAGCACCGTAAAGAGGTGGTGTTACGGCGTACCCGCTTTGATCTGTCCAAGGCCAAGACCCAGGCTCATATTTTAGAGGGTTTAAAAAAAGCCCTGGATCATATTGATGAAATAATCGCCTTGATCAAAAAATCACCTGGTCCCCAACAGGCCAAAGAGTCTTTGATGCTCCGGTTTCAATTCACTCAATCCCAGGCCAAGGCTATCTTGGAAATGAGGCTGCAGCGTCTTACCGGATTAGAACGGGAAAAAATTATCTCCGAACTGGAGCAGTTACGCAAAGAGATCGCCCGATTGGAGGAGATATTACGCGATGAAAAAGTACTCTTCACCCTAATCTCAGATGAACTCTTGGAGATTAAACAAAAATATGGCGACCATCGCCGCACTCAAATTATCCAGGATGTGGGCGACTTTAACATCGAAGACCTGATCCCCCAGGAGGAGATGGTGGTTACGGTGAGTCACCGGGGTTATATCAAGCGCAATCCTCTCTCGCTTTACCGGGCGCAACGCCGTGGCGGAAAAGGGATTACCGGCGCCTCCACCAGAGAAGATGACTTTATAAAGCAGATTTTCAATGCTCATACCCACTCTTACATTATGATATTTACCAACATAGGGCGATGTTACTGGCTGAAGGTTTACCAGGTACCAACTGCTGGCCGGACATCCAAAGGAAAACCGATTATTAATCTGGTTAACCTGGCCAAAGATGAACAGGTATTAGGTATTCTACCAGTAGAAGAGTTTAAGGAAGGCCAATATATCACCATGGTTACCAAAAACGGGATCATCAAAAAAACCGATCTTATGGCTTACTCCAATCCCCGCTCTATTGGTATTATTGCCATCAAATTTGAAGAAGATGACGAACTGATAGATGTTCAACTTACTGATGGGGAATGTGAAATCTTTATCGCCTCCCGGTTGGGTCAAACTGCTCGATTCAATGAAACCGATGTTCGGCCCATGGGCAGAGTCGCGCGTGGAGTCAAAGGGATTAATTTGGCGGAAAATGACCAGGTGGTAGGCATGGGTGTGTTAAATGAAAAATCTACCATCCTGACTATTACAGAAAACGGTTTTGGCAAACGAACCAAACACACTGAATACCGCAAAACCAAACGAGGCGGCAAAGGAGTTATCACCATTAAAACCACCAAGCGTAACGGTAAGGTGGTAGGTATTATGAAGGTCAGCGATGACGACCAACTGATGATCCTCACTTCTTCGGGTAAAATGATCCGGTTGGAGACCAGCGGTATTTCTGTGATCAGCCGAAATACCCAGGGGGTCAAACTGGTTTCTCTGTCTGCGAATGAAAAGGTGATCGGTTTTACCCGGCTGGCAAAAACCGATGAGAGTGATGACCAGAGCCAAAAATCCAAACAACTGGAACTATTGCAGGACAAATGACCATCCACTTATCGGAGGGAAAATGAAACCAGAAGTATATATTGAAGATATCAGCACCCATTTGGGCAAAGAAGTCACTCTTTACGGATGGCTCTACAACAAACGCTCCAGCGGCAAATTGCGATTTTTGCAACTTCGGGACGGCACCGGTATTATCCAGTGTGTAGTTTTTAAAAAAGAGGTTAGCCCCGAAATTTTCACTCTCACCGATGAATTAAACCAGGAATCCTCCCTGGCAGTAACCGGTGTGATCCGGGAAGATAAAAGATCTCCTTTGGGCTTTGAACTGGGCGTTACCAACATCGAAATGCTCAGTAACTGCATAGACTACCCCATCCAGCCCAAGGAGCACACCGTAAGTTTCCTGATGAACAACCGTCACTTGTGGTTACGCTCCTCCAGGCAGTTTGCCATTATGAAAATCCGAGACGAGGTGATTTCGGCAATCAACGATTTTTTTCACCAGCGCAAATTTATCCTAATGGACACTCCGATTATCACTCCCAATGCCTGTGAGGGTACCACTTCCCTTTTCAAACTGGGATACTTTGGTCAAGATGCCTTCCTGGCCCAATCGGGACAACTCTATAACGAAGCCAATGCCATGGCATTTTCCAAAGTTTACTGTTTCGGCCCTACCTTTAGAGCGGAAAAATCAAAAACCCGCCGTCACCTTACAGAATTTTGGATGGTGGAGCCGGAGATGGCCTTCTACGATTTGGATGGAGTAATGGACCTGGCTGAGGATCTGGTTCTCTATCTGGTAGAGCGGGTATTGGAAAGACAGAAAAAAAACCTGGATCTATTGGAACGGGACATCTCCAAACTGGAACAGGTTAAGCGGCCTCTCCATCGTATCACTTACCAACAGGCGGTAGAGAAATTGGAGCAAGTGGGACACGCCTTCAAATACGGCGAAGATTTTGGCGGTGAAGACGAAACTGTACTCACCCAGCAATACGACCGCCCCATCCTGGTTCACCGCTGGCCCAGGCAATGCAAGGCTTTCTACATGAAAAAAGATCCGCAGAATTCAGACCTGGCTATGGGAGTGGATGTGCTGGCTCCAGAAGGTTACGGCGAGATAATCGGCGGAGGACAGAGAGAAGACGATTATCAGACTCTGTTGGAAAGCCTGAAAAAACATGACCTGTCGGAGGAAGATTTCTTCTGGTATTTGGACTTGCGGAAATACGGCAGCGTGCCCCACGGCGGCTTTGGTCTGGGACTGGAAAGAACCGTAGCCTGGCTATGCGGAACCCACCACGTGCGGGAAACCATCCCGTTTCCACGGATGCTAGAGAGGATCATACCATAACTTCTGCTGCTAATTCGTGACGAAGTTAATTTACTGGAAATTATTTCAACTCATCCGTTTCCAGATTTTAGAATAATCATCCCACTCCCAAATCTGATCGGGTATCAACTCTTGTTCGGTGGCATAATAGGTAAAATTGGAATATTCCTGAATAAATTCCAATTTAGAGACCTCCAGGTTAAGAAAAACATACTTATATTTAGCATAACCTTTGGAGAATTTAATAAATTTGTTTACCTTCTTGGCCCCCCGCCCCGGCCAAAGAAAAACCAGTGGACGATCGGTTCGTCCCGGTATACGAGCCTTATCGCCTGGTTTATATTGGGGAAGCAATTTACGAAAAAAACTGTGCCGAAAACAGTGAAAATCCATCTTACCGGATTTGGGCATATTTTTATTGAGTGAGGGTAATTTAATCATTATTTTTCTTCTCTGAAATCAATCTGACCATACTTTATCTCTTGACCAGTATAATCTTTGCCAATATAATAAAGAATATTATTTTAAATTTTATTATATCATGTTTTTTTTGCCTTTCATCAATTAACATCTTACTAGATGCGAAAAGATAACCAACAACAAATCGATCTGACGGTCCACCAGCCCAAAGATGTCAATCTGCTGAAAAAACTGCTGCCCCGGTATTTGCTCGCCTTTAAACGATACAACCAGGGTAAGTTAAACATGCTGCAATTCTCCCTTGATCCGGAGCGTTTTAAAACTTTTATGGTAATTCCGGTGTTGCTGCATCTTGAACATAAAGGACTTCCCGGTTTCAATAAGAAAAGATATCAAGAAAAAAATCCAACTCCCCATGGTATTTATAATTTTAACTATTACAGTACCGGAAAAAAATTTACTCAGGAATTATTTCCTGGCACCTTAATCGATTTCAGAGGGGTGTGGAGGCGCCCGGCAATTAAATCGTTGTTAACCATGGGAAGCCTTGGAACCATAGGTCAATCGGCCAAATCGGATGTGGACTATTGGGTGATCATCAACCGCAAAGAAATGCGTTACCAGGATCTGTGTGCTCTACAAGAAAAAGCCAATATCATCGAAGAATGGGCCTACAATAAACGAGGTTTGGAGGTACATTTCTTTCTTACCGATATCAGCAAAGCCCAGCAAAATGACTTTGGCACTAGTGACGAAGAAAGCGCTGGTTCTGCTATGTCGAAACTGCTAAAGGAAGAATTTTACCGTACCGCGCTACTAATACAAGGACAAATACCTTTCTGGTGGCTTACCCCTTTAGGTTACTCAGAAAAAGATTATCACTGGCTGCTTGAATTGAACTCCCGTAAGCAGTTGGTGGACCCGGAGGACTGCCTTGATTTGGGATATCTGGAAAAAATATCGATGCAGGAATTTTTTGGCGCCGCCCTCTGGCAGATGGCCAAATTCTTAAAATCCCCTTTTAAATCTTTGCTGAAAATGGCCCTTTTAGCCAAATATATCGATACTGAAAGCGAAACAAATTTACTCTGCGACCTTCTCAAAGAAAGGGTTTTTGCCAATCCCAACGCCTCTGAACTGGCAGACCCCTATATTCTTATGTTCGATTCCGTAAGTGAATATTACTCAGATAAAGGCGATTGGAACTCCTTCCAAATTTTGCAGCAAAGTTTTTACCTAAAAACCGGGTTAAAGATCTCCCAGGAAGCCACCAACCGGGTCCAGTTCGAACAAAAGTTTAATGTGATGAAGAATTACATCTTAAAATGGGGGTGGGATGCCCAACTGGTGAACGAACTGGATAATATCAACCTATGGAAACTGGATAAAATTCAAAAATTCGGCGATGATATCCGCGATTTCATGCTGGACACTTACAGGGAGTTAGTCAATAAGGCCCAGGACCTTGGTAAGGGTTTTTTGATAAACAAGGATGACCTCACCGTGTTGGGCAGAAAACTATTGGCCGCCTTTGGTAAAAAGAAAAACAAGGTAGAACATCTTTACACCTACTTTTTTCACGGTGACCTGTCTGAAAACCATATTACCGTTTCCTTACTTGAAGACAGCCAGAGTTGGGCTCTCTTTCGGGAAAAAAGTGAAAAAGTTGAGAAGGGAAAAGGTTATCTGTCTCCGATTTACCAATCAACTGATATGCTGCAACTCATGGTCTGGACAGTTTACAACAGCATCTATCATCCCAAAACCACTATTTCGCTGTTAACCACCACGCAAAATTCACTGAACATTAAACTGGACAGTCTAAAATTCCTGCTCTCCAGGATGCGAAAGATTTTTCTGGAGTATGACTCTTTTAAGGTGGACATCGAAGCATTCAAGAATTCTGCTAAAAGAGAAAAAACCATCATCCTGCTCAATTTCGACTGCCGCCAGGAAGATGAACTAAAACAGAACGATTCCAGCTATTTGATCACCGAAAAATGGGACATTTTAAACTATGGCGCCCAGGATAATAATTTAATTCGTAACCTGGGGGTAATATATATCAACTCCTGGGGAGAACTATTCAATATTCGCCACCATGGGCTAAAAGGATTTCTTAAATGCCTGGAAAACATCATCCAACTGTTTTTATCCGGAGCCACGCCACTTAGTTCCATTGAAGTCTGGAGCCACTCCGGCAGGATGGCCTCGGCAGCCAAATTGAGAACCAACAACCTTATCAAGGAGTTGTATAGCACTTTTGCTCCAACTTCCAGCCAGGTCAATAAGCATGACTACACCAACTTCTTAACCCAGATAAGCGGCTGCTACTACTTTTTTTCCACTAAAGACGGAAAAAAAGTAAACATCCAAAAGATACCCAATAATCGTATACTGGCCAAGAAGATCAACACTGATATTAAAAACTGCACCCATCTCACAATAGACAGTTTTTGTCACTCCTTAAAGTCTCTTCAAAATTCGCTGCAGGAAAACAAAACTGGCCAGGTCCAAATTTTCTCTTCTAAAACTCCCACCGGATATTCTGTTTTTATCCTTGATGAAGAGGGGAATATTCTCTGGGAAGAGGTAACCACTGAATTCTACCAGTCATACCTGCGAAGTATCTGTCATTTTTTATCCAACTATCTGCAAACTCTTTATGGAAAAGGCATCAAATTACATGAATTACTGCAATATTACGAAGTGGAAAATTATGACTGGACCAGACGCACCTATAACCTTAAAGACAAAACCTTATCTATATTGGATGCTATAAACAAGGACAAAGACAAACGAAACCGTTTTCCCTTCAAAATCTCCGGACTCGCCTCATTGGCAACTATTGTAGACCTGGAAATTATCATCGGAAAAATTAAATTCCGTCAAAGACAATTGCAGGACGATTTTTACCCCCGTATCATCGCTATGTTGAGCCATAAATTCTCCAGGTCCAATTTTATAACCAAAGTGCAAGTAAACAGCAGCTTGATGATTTTTGTAGATCTTCAAAGTAAGCAACGGATAAAACCTGGAGCAATTTGCCATTACAAATTAAAAAAACAAGTGGAACAAGAATTACGGGCAGCCTACCTTAAAATGATGGTTAACAAACAATAATATTTGATCAGGATAAAAAGAATGAATTGGAAATATCTATTTTTTTTCACCTTGGCAGTCTGGATTGTTCATGTCCCCCTCTCAACAGCTAAACTTACGAAGAAAACCGAGGTAGTTAAAGTTAGATACCCGGTCTCCCTGGACGGGCCCGTGAGTAAAAGTGTGCCAATAATCTATTTCAGTTGCCCCAAGGATGCCCTGTTAAAACCAGGTGACCAATTAACTATCTATCGCACCTGGGCAGTAGAAGTTCCAACCAATGAGATACCGGACGACGGAGCTTCACAAACTGAAGTAAAGAATAATAACTCAACCAATATTGGCAAAGATGCAAAAACCAGCCTTAAAGATGGAGGCTCCAATACCGATAATTTAAAAGATGGTGGGGTAGAAGCAGATGCAATAAATGCCAAAGATGGAGGCGCAGCAGAAGACAATGCAAGTGCCGGCGATGGGGGCGGCGCAGCAGAAGACAATGCAAATACCGGCGATGGGGGGATAACAGCAGATGGCACAAACACTGGCAGCAGTGAAATGAAATCGGCTCCGCCCAAACCCACTCATAGAGAGTTGGCCTTGCCTATCGCCACCATTCAGATAGAAGCGGTGGAAAATAAAATTATTGTAGCCAAGTTGAGTAAATGGCACCATAAAATTCTACCCCCCGCCATCGACCAATCTTTTATCAAAATTGGCGATTTTATCAATGTGCCGGTTATCGACCACGAAGAGGTCGCCCGCAAAAAGAGGCGGAAAGAGATCGAGGCCAGAAAGAAAAAAAAGAAGAAAAGAAAGCCTTTTTAGTAGATGCGCCGCTATCAACAACCCACAAAACTAAGGGCGACGAGTGTCATCACTTATTGGCCGTCTGAAAGTCTTTGATTATCTTTTTTACCGCATCTAAATCGTTGGCTTTGGGATTAAGGCTAATATATTTCTGGTAGTGTTTGACCGCCTTAACCCCCTCCCCTTTTTTGGCATAAACAATCCCCAAACCCCGGTGAGCATTAGCATATTTACTGTCGGCTCGAATCGCCTTTTGATATTCTTCCAAGGCCCGGTCCAATTTGTTTTGAAGCAAATAACGGTTACCCGATATATAGTTTTGCTTGGCCACCTGACTGACTGACTGTTCTTTGGCAACATTTCCACTGCTGCCGGGTCTTTTCTCACCTTCACCTTTATCATCCAGAGAACTCAATTTCTCAGAAATCTCATTCTTTTCAACTAAAGCCCCCTGATGATTGGAAGATATCAATAAAATTTGATTGACCACCAGCATAGCTCCATGAAAATCTTCCTCAGCCTTGAGTTGAATCACTTTTTTAAACAAATCACCGGCATACTTTTCTTTAACATATTTTAACTCTTCTCGGGCTTTACGAAAATAAACGCTATCACTGTTGATCTGGTTCAGAGCGGCCAAAGCATTTTCCCATTTCTTATCGTTAATGGAGTTGACCGCCATATTGATAAATTTCTGATTCTGTAATTCCCCTTCAGCCATGTTGATAATCTCCTGGGCCTGAGAATACATGCGGGGAGATATATTTTTCGACTCATCGGCAGTGCTGATTGCCCTCAACCAATTTTGTTCCTTTAAATGCCGAAGGGCATCTTTTATTAACAGCTCTTCCCTGGATTTCAACTTGGCTTTGTGCACCAACTGAGGTAAAAAAGTTCTTTCCCCATCTCTTTGTAAGCCGCCGGTAAAAGGCCACTGTCCCTGATAGTAAAGAAAGCCCAATAGAGAACTGCAGATAATCGCCAACAGAAAAATAATCCACTTTATTCCAGCGGTTTTTTTAAGGTAATCATCATCACCATCACCATCCTGGTCCGGTTGCCAACCAGACACCTTACCTTCCAACAAGTCTGATGCCAAATCCTTTCTTTTTATTGGTTGTGTGGAAGCCTGCTTTTCACTTAATTGCTCCTCTCCTGAAACCGGAGATGGAACTGACACAATTTCATCTCCCAGAGTAACAAATCGCAATTTAACGTGCCCCAACAGTATCTCATCGCCAGGGTGCAATTTTACCACGGAGTATTGCTCGTCATTGATATAAACACCGTTAGCACTCTGCAGATCGTGAATAGTAAAACTGTCGTCTTCCAGAATAATACGGGCATGATACCGGGAGATAGAGCGATGATTGAGTAACAGATCACAGTTATCAGCCCGGCCGATTACTATCTCATTCTGGTCGATTATTCTCTCCTCCCCCATCAAGTTGTCGCTTACCACTACTAGACGCCATTGCGGGTCATCAATTTTTTCTTCATCTCCCCTGGTCGTATAAGGCTGATCGGTAAAATCTATTTTTATAATCCCAGTCTTCTCTCTGCTATCCAGATCTGCTTCATCCTGGTCCTCATCTTCTAACTCTTCATCCATTTCATCCCGGGTACTGTTTTCCCCCTCATCTTCACCTTGCGCCACTAATTCGGCAGCACCCTGGCCAGATTCAATAGAAACCTCCTCGGTCAAATCATTATCCGACAAATCTTTTATCATCAACTTAAAATCACCGATTTCAACCAGATCTTCCGCAACAATCGGTTGCTTTTCCTTGATCTTATTTTTATTTACCAACACCCCATTGGAAGAGTTGCGATCTTCTATGTAATAGCAATCCGCTTCTCTAGTAATGCGGGCATGGCTTCGGGAGATATTTCGCTCATCCAGAAAAATATGATTATCCTTACTTCGACCGATATTTAAGCGATCAAGGTTAAGAGGTACAAAGATAGAATTTCCCTGGTCATCTTGAACTATTAGTCTTAACATTCAACTACCTGATATGATTAATGATTTTTTAGCGCAATCCCAACAAGAAAAAAAGCCTGGCCAAAAATTTCCAGATAGGCCCTATTTCTTTCAATATTATTTATCATGACACCTATTACATTTCAAGTTTTTAATCCCCCTGAATAGCCTTAAACAACCCTTATTCATTAAACGAGTTCCTGTCCGAAAACCCCCTTCTGCTACGAAATGAATTCTCGGACGGGAACTAACTAATTTGCCATTTATCCCATTCTGTGATAGTTTATTTTCGAATTTATTGCTTAATTCACAAACGCCAGTCCCAATTTGGAGAAAAAAATGAAAAAACTGAGCATTATTATGTTATTGTGCCTGATAGTTACTCTGCTTTCACCAGTAGCCAACGGGTATGTGCGAAAAAAAATTAAAAAAGACGGTAAAGATACCAATACTGTCATCCGCTGGCCCTGCCGTGAAATCCCCTACTGGATCAATAAAGACGGCAGCCCGGATTTGACTTTTGAAGAGGTTGAAAAAGCGGTTAAAGAGTCTTTTCAGGTATGGCAGGATGTAGAGTGTGCCAATATCAAGTTTTCCTACATGGGTAAAACCGATATTAAAGAGGTGGCAGAAGACCAATACAATGTAATAGCCTTTATGAAAGAGGGAGAAAAACTGCCGATCAATTTCCAGGAGGGACAACTTGCCAGAGCCTATACCTGGTCGGTTCCGGAAAAAGGCTATATAGAGGAAGCAGAGATATTTTTCAACAATATCAATTACCAATTCTCAGTAACAGATGATAAAGATAAGGTAATTGTAGATATCAAAAATACTCTTATCCATGAAATCGGTCACCTTCTCGGATTTAGACATTCCGATATTGAAGGTGCAGTGATGTTCGCCGAGGCCCAAAAAGGGGAATTGTCCAAGCGCACCTTGAGCGATGATGATAAAAAAGCGCTCTGTGACACCTATCCCAAAGATCAACCAATATTCGATATTGCCGAAGGGGAAGAGAAGAGTTGTATGCCTTCTGCCAATGGCTCCGATAAAAACGGAAGCAATGATAGCAGTGGCGGCGGCGGTGGCTGCAGCCTAAATGCTATGGCAGGCACAGCGCCAATGGGCATGAGCCTGATTATGCTTTTGCTGATAACCACCTTTTGGGCCGGCAGAAGATTTTTAAGCAGAAAAAGGTAAAGAAATATAGTAATTGTTTTCTACTGTCAATATGGCAAGGGGTAAGGAACTTCCCATGAAAACTATTTTTAATTGTTGTCGTTTTAACTGGAAACCGGCTTTGAGCATAGTTTGTCTGGTTATTTTGATTGGGCTAATCTGTGCTTGTCAGCGTGGAGTCGAAACTGTCAAACGGAATTCTCCACAGGTAGCCGAAAAAGGATTTATCTACCCGGAGACCAAACGGCAAGAGGTGGTGGATGATTATCATGGAAATAAAGTTAAAGATCCATACCGCTGGCTGGAAAAAGCGAAAGATAAAGAGACCATAGCCTGGGTCAAGAAACAAAATAAACTTACTCAAGACTGGCTGGCTGGATATAAAGGCCGGGATGAGATCAAAAATAGACTTACCAAATTGTGGAACTTTCCCAAATATTCGGTGCCTGCCAAACAGGGAAACCGCTATTTTTTCAGCAAAAATGATGGGCTGCAGAACCAGGCAGTGGTCTATGTGCAGGAAGGATTGAAAAGTGAACCCCAGGTGCTGCTGGACCCCAACAAGTTGAGCGCAGACGGCACCATAGCTTTAACCAATACCACCTTTAGCAAAGATGGCAAATTCATGGCCTATGCCCTCTCCAGAAGCGGCAGTGATCAGCAGGAGATAAAAATTCGCCGGGTAAAGAAAAAAACCGATTTTGCCGAGATATTGAACTGGTGCAAATTTTCAGCGATTGCCTGGAGCCTCGATGGCAGCGGCTTTTATTACAACCGCTATCCAAAACCTGGCAGTGTGGAAAAAAAAGATGAGCACAACTTTAACCGGGTCTATTGGCACCAATTGGGCACCCCTCAGGCAGAAGATAAACTGGTCTATGAGGATCCAGCCAACAAAGAGTTGGGCTTCCATCCCACGATGTCTGAAGATGGTAAATACTTACTCTTGCACGTCTATTACGGTTCAGCCCGTAAAAACCGGATCTATTACCGCCAGGAGGGAAAAGATACCCCCTTTGTAAAACTTTTGGACCGGCAGGATGCGGGTTATCATTTTGTGGGCAATGTGGGTTCAGTATTCTATTTCCAGACCGACCTGGAGGCGCCGCGGGGAAAAATCGTGGCCATCGATATCAACCTGCCTGGCCGGGATAAATGGCGCCAGGTGGTGGATCAGACAGAGGATGTTATATCCTTTGCCACCATGGTAAACCGCCAACTGGTGGTGGCCTATATGCACCACGCCAATCATAGACTAATGATATACAACCTGCAGGGTAAACATCTACAAGAGGTTAAACTACCCTCAATAGGTTCTATCTGGGCTCTTACCGGCAAACAAAATGATCAGGAGATGTTTTTTAACTTCTCCTCTTTTCTGTTTCCCAACACCATCTATCGATACGACTTTGTGGCCCGGAAACTGGAGATTTACAAACAGCCTCAGATGGATTTCCAGGCCGCCGACTATGAAACTACCCAGGTTTTTTATCCCTCCAAAGATGGCACCAAAGTCCCCATGTTTATCACCCACAAAAAGGGAATAAAAATGGATGGCAATAACCCTACCCTGCTATATGGTTACGGTGGGTTCAAAGTGGATATCACCCCCTATTTTTCCATCCACCGGCTAATCTGGCTGGAACGGGGGGGTGTTTTTGCAGTGGCCAATTTACGGGGCGGCGGCGAATACGGTGAAAAATGGCACCAGGCCGGCATGCTGGGCAATAAGCAAAACGTGTTTGACGACTTTATTTATGCCGGCCAATATCTGATAGAAAAAAAATATACCCGCCCGGCCAGGCTGGCCATCAACGGCGGCAGTAACGGCGGGCTGCTGGTGTCGGTCTGTATGCTGCAGCAGCCCAAACTGTTTGGGGCGGTGGTAAACCAGGTGCCGGTAACCGATATGCTGCGCTACCACAAATTTACCGTGGGTCACTACTGGACGCCAGAGTACGGCAATGCCGAAAAAAACCCGGAACACTTTAAGTTTCTATACGCCTATTCACCGCTACATAATGTAAAAAAAGGGGTAAGTTATCCCCCTACCCTAATCACCACTGCAGATACTGATGACCGGGTGGTGCCAGCCCATTCCAAAAAATTTGCCGCTGCCCTGCAATACGATGACCGGGGCACAAACCCCATTCTATTGCGGGTAGAGATGAAGGCAGGACACGGCCGGGGAAAACCCACCGCCAAAATCATAGAGGAGAAGGTGGATATCTACTCTTTTCTGTTTAAGGTGATGGGAGTGGAGTATTAGCGGGGAAAATTGGTATGGAAAACAATTTATTGCTCCACAACTCCTTTAAAAATATTTTCCAGGGATAAATTTCTACTCCATCTTCAGTTATTCTCTTGCTCTCATCCTTGGAGACAATAATATATCTCTCGAAAATACCTTCTTGCATTAAGGCCCGTAAACCTTTCATCTGTCTATTCTGAATCAATTCAGCGCTTTTTATTTCAATCGCCATATAATCATCAATCAATAAGTCTACTTCAAATTTGGAAGTTGAACGCCAATATCTCATTTTACACTTTTTGCGATAATAACTTATAAATGCCCGCATCTCTAATATAATGAAATGCTCAAAGGCATCTCCAAATTCCTTGCTTCTATCTTTTATCCTGGAACGATTTGCTAAAAAATTAGTGACTCCAAGGTCAAAAAGATAATATTTAGACCTGAATATGGCTTTTCTTTTTTTCGATTTTGTATATCCAGGCAAAGAAAACCCCAGTAAAGTATCGTCCAATATTTGGATATAATTTTTTAAGGTGTTTGGCGACACTTGGCAGTCAGAAGCCAGCCTTTCGTAGTTAATTTCATTTCCATTAGCCAGGGCAATCACATCTAAAACACTGAAAAGGCCTGAATATTTCGGGTTACCGCTTCTGCTTTGATCTCTTCTTGCAGATAAGTGCCAACATAACTCTCCAATTCTTCTTGAGGATCGTCGCTCTGATAAACCTGTGGAAGCCCGCCATAATTCAAATATCGGATAAGATCAAAGTCATCAATCTCAAAGGAAGTCAAAGGAAACAAATTGGCTGACCATGCCCGTCCTGCCAGCAGATTGGCTCCGCCATGTTTTAACTTTCTGGCACTGCTCCCAGTTAATAAAAAGCGAATTCCTTTCTCTTCAATGAGCCTGTGCACCTCATCTAAAATTGCCGGGAGTTTTTGAATTTCATCAATTACAACGATGGTATCTTTTATATATTCTTCTTCTATTAAATCTGGTTTTTTCAGCAATTTATTGAAGGTCTTTGCCCTTAACAAATCATACATTTTAATATTCTTTAGCCCCATTTTTATCAGAGTTGTCTTTCCTGTGGTTCTTGGTCCAAACAGAAAGAATGATTTTTTCGCCAGTAATTTCTTGAGATCAAGGGTTCGCTGATACATGATATGCCTCACTGTTGCTGCAGATTATCATCATATTCCGCAACAATGATACCATATATCACGGGCAAATCAATATAATTTTTTAGGGCAAAGAACTTTTGTTTGTAAAAAACGGTTAGTTTTTCGGACGGGAACTAGCCTACTATTAGAAAGGCTTATACATATTAAAATAGAGGTTATGGCTTCTCTTTTCGTTGGAGATACCGAAACTGTAATAGATATCCAACTGAAGCAAGTCAAAGATTAAAAAATAGAGGCCAGGCGAGAGTGCCCCGGCAAAGATCAATTTGTTACGCTTCTCCCTGGAGGTGGCGTGGGTCAAGAGGGCAAAATCATTGCACAAACCGATCTTGACTATATCTCTATAGAGGGAAACCCGGTATTCCAGCGAGAGTTGCAGGCTGTGATTGGTGTAGTAACCGAAAAAAGTCTTTAAATAGTATCCATCCGCCGAGATCTGATCATAAAACTCGGGATCACCAGAGGAGAACATCACCCGGGCATTGGCCAACAAATCGTCATA
>CAZTWC010000053.1:9069-17669 GCA_964617105.1 uncultured Myxococcia bacterium | reverse complement strand
TTGGGTGAAAGTGCAAAACTATCGGGCCAAAAAAATGCTGGCCCTATTAATTCCAGAGAACTGGAGGTGGTAGGCCAAGATAGAGATATTTCTCTTATGAAAGAGATAGAAAAGTATCGGCACCAGGCGCTGGAGATGGATAGAGAACTGGAGGAACTGAAAAGCATTTCCGACCTGCTGCTTTCAGCATCAGGAAAAAAATTGCTCCATCACTCCTTTTGTCAGGAATATTCTATCCCCACCCTGGAAGCCATTAAAACTGAGATAAAAAATTTTATCCTTCACGATGAGTTTGAGATCAAAAACGCTCAAGATTGGTTTCGGGAGATATCTAGCATCGCCTTGCAATTTGCCGGTCAAATTTCGAAAAGCAATAAAGATTTCCAACAGATCATCCTGGAGTTGAACAATAAAATCTCCCAGGATGATTTTCTGGAATACCGGGGATTTATCGATGAATTAAAGGGGATACTGGAAGACATTGTTAAACTCCTGGGAAAAATGGAGCAACAAAAAAAGGAGTTGAAAGAGATAATCACCGCCCTGATGGAAACCATTACCAGTGTGGGCTCCACCAGTTCCGATTTCGGCAAAAAACTATCATCTTTTCAGGTTCAACTACAGTCGGCTGAACATTTGGAAGATATTGTCAGCATAAAAAAAGCCATCATTTTCGCTACTTCCAATATTCAAATGGCAACCACCAAGAGCACTAAAAAATTCAACCAGGCTTCCCTCTCTCTGGATCGAGCCAGCGAAGCTATAGAACATTTCGAGAAAGAGATATCTCAAACCAGACATATCACCTACATCGATCCCCTTACCGGACTCCCCAACCGGCGTGCCGTTACCCCCCGCCTTTCAGATGAAGTGGTAAACTGGAGGTCGGGCAAAGGAACTGGTAGTCTGATTATGTTCGCTATTGATCACTTTAAAGAGGTTAGCAAAATCTTTGGTTTTTCCATTGCTGACAAATTTCTGCAGGAAATGGTAAACCGTTCAGAAGGTGCTCTGGATGGAAATGATTATTTCACCCGTTATGGAAGTGATATTTTTTGTATTATTTTACCTGACCAGAGTATTGAACAGGGCTTAATAAAAGCGGAAAAACTATTACGAGTAATTGGGGATACCCCCTTTTCCTCTAATGAAAAATCCACCACCCTGTCTATAAGTCTGGGCATTGCCTCCTACCGGGATGGAGATAATAGCAAATCTCTTTTCGGTAGAGTTGAACAGGCTTTGGAAAACGCCAAAACCAGGGGAGGCGGCGCCATTTCAGTAGAAAGTGACTAAAATTTTGTTCTATTCAACCCGGCATTAAAATCCCGGGAATTCTTTTTGTTCTTAGGACTCGCCCTTTTAACGCCTCTATACGGCAGCAACCGGCCCCAAACATAACCAATCGTAAGGTTTCTTCTATCTCAGCCATAAATCTCTCCACCGCCAGGGAGGATTCCAGGGCTGGAGCCAATAGAGGTCGGGCGAAGCCAGCCATAGCCGCTCCCAAAGCAAAGGCTTTGGCGGCATCTAAACCAGTGCGCAGGCCTCCGGAGGCCAGGATGGGTATATCATCTGAAACCGAGCGGATATTCTCTATAGATTCCTTCAGGTTATATCCCAACTCACCTAACAATAACGCCCGCTGCGTAGAACAGTCTTTTTGCCGCAGACCTTCAACCAAAGGCCAAAAAGTGCCCCCCATAGAACCAGTATCAAGGGCAAATACTCCCGCCTCTTTTAGTTGATGCGCACTATGGGAATCTATTCCAGAAGAGACTTCCCGGGCAATAACCGGCACCGGTAATTGGCGGCAAACCTTTTCTATCTTGGTTAATAGGCGGGAGAAATTTGTATCTCCTTCCGGCTGCATAGCTTCCTGCAAGGGATTGATATGTAGCATCAGGGCGTCAGCGCCAGCCCAATCGACTATCCGGAGACAGTCATCAACATCAACGCCATAATTGAGTTGAACAGCACCCAGGTTGGCAAAAATCAATATCTGGGGGGCTACCTTTCGCAGGTTAAAGGTTGAAGCCGAATTTGAGTCTTCTAATAGGACGCGCATTGAACCCAGCCCCAGGGCCCATTGGCGTTTCTGGGCAGCCAGGGCCAAATTATTATTGATAGATTCCGTGCGACCGGGGCCACCGGTCATGGGGGATACCATCAACGGCAAGGTTGACTTACCCAAAAACTGAGTTCCAGCCCGTTGCTGCACCCAGTTTCCACCGGTTTATTCAAGCAGATATCAATATGCTCATCTTTGCGGTTTACTATTTTCTGGTTCATTGAATTTGGGATAGAGCCTCTCTGGCGCTTTCCCGGACAAAGTCATATTCATCACCCAGAGCCTTTTTTAAAGGGATAGCAGCCTTTTGATCGCCCAAAATACCCAAAGCATAGGCCGCATTATTGCGAACGTATTCGTTATGACTTTGCAGGGCAATAATCAAAAAGGGAACTGCTTTTCTTCCCATATTCACCAAAACGTTGGTAGCCCAATAACGGATATACCAATTATTGTCGCCCAGAGATTCGATCAGTTCGGTGGTCTTTTTCTTTCTGGCAGTCATACTCTCCTCCTCTCGCCGGTGAGCTTTTATTATCAACCCACTCTGTGGCTTTGTCAAAAAAATGACGAGCATGTAACCTCTCAAAACTAATATGGCTGTTAGTGTCCATGCTGATTCCCTAAGGTACACTGTTTAGTTGCCGTCCGAAAACCACCTTAGGTTGCAACTTTAGAGGTTACAATAGTAACTGCCAAATATTTAATGCAAAAGTTATACCAGAATTTGACAAAAAGAAGGATGGGGGGATGGGAACAGATTATTTTCTCAAAAATATACGGAAAAATCTCTTAATCCGGCGAAAAAGAGGATCTCTAATAAGGTCTTTTTCCATCATTATTTCATGCCTGGCAGTGGGCAGAATAATTTTACGGCATTTTTTCGCCCGCCGGCATAACTCGTTTTGCCGGTATCTACTTATCACCGTATCTTCTCCCGCCTGAAACAGCAGAAAGGGAATCTCGATTTTATCCACATCTTTTATACCATTCCAGGTGGCAATAATCGACTCTTTTACCCAATTGTAAGTGGGGAGGGGATAAAGCGGTACCATGTGGTTCTTTTTTACATCCAGACCAACTTTATAACGCTCATAACTGCCGGTTAAATCATTATCAGGAAAATCTTCAGTTGTTTTATTGACATCAATTTGACTGCCTAAAAAAGAATCTTTACCCTGACCAATGAATACTTTCGTTGAGGCTATCAAATAGAATACTAATTCGGAGGCACCCAGAAACTCTATCATGGGGGCTAAAAGCACCATGGCATCAAACAGCCTGGGATATCTCTCCACCATCCGAATTGCCACCATCCCTCCCATGGAGTGACCTATAAGAAATTTTTTCCGATAACTCCGCTGGTTCACCACCTTTTCTATTAAGAGTTTAACGTCATCGAGATAATCATCAAACTTTTCTACGTGGCCCTTTCTGGCATTGGAAAGCATCCTCCCAGAGTTGCCCTGTCCCCGGTGATCCATGATGTAGATGGAACAGGAAAAATCCTGCAAATCGTAAAAAATCTCGGCATACTTAAAAACACATTCATTTCTGCCGGTTAGAAAAACCAAAGCGCAATCTTCATCTTTACGCTCAAAGGCGGCATATTTAATTTTTATCCCCTTTACTCCATCAAAGGTGCCAAATTTACCCTGGTTGAGAAAATAGGGTATAACCTTATTCTTATACTCTTCCTGAAAATTATCTTCACTTATTGCCAGAGCCATTTGGCCATTAAAAAGAATAGAAACAAATAAAAATATTATTATCTTACGCAATTTGAATTACCTTATAAAAACTTAATAGTGTTGCCAGAGTATTTTTTATACCGTTAAATTGTTTGGGGGTCAAGTTTATTATTGTCTTTTTGTTAAAATATCCTTTTCAGGCAGTTGCCGTACGCAAATTCACTCTAAGGGAGCCCTAAACCCCTGAAACCATGATGGGCGCCAGGCGAATAGCCGGTGAACGAACTGCCATATAGGGATATGGATCGTTGCCGATCTCTTTAATCGACTTGAGCAAAGTGAGCAGGTTGCCGGCAATATTCATCTCGCAAACTGGTCTGGTCAAACGCCCTTTTTCCACCAGGTGCCCCATAATACCAGTGGAAAAATCACCGCTGACACTATTAAAATTGCCCCCGATAAAATTGGTGATAAAAATTCCCAGCTCTAGATCTTTGATCATCTCCAGGCCGGGCCGGCTGCCCAACTTGAAGGTGACATTGGAGGGGCCGCCGGAAGTTGGTTCTATCCCCGCCTTCCTGGCCCAATAACTGTCAAAGTAATAATTTTTCAACACCCCATTTTCTAAGATGGGCATGGTATTTGACACCATCCCCTCACCGTCAAATTTCCGGGAGCCCATGGCCCGGGGAATAAAAGGTTCATCCATAAGAGTGAGCAAGTTTGAGGCTATGATTTTATCTTTTTTATCTCCCAGGCAACTCATCTTCCGAAAAACCGTGGCGCCACTTATACCCCGCATCACCATCCTCACCAGGTAATCGGCCCAATAGTTCACGATAACCACTGGATATTTTCCGGTGGTGGTTGGCTCAGCCCCACGCCTGGACAACGCCCTTTCAGCCGCCAGTTTTCCAATCTCTTCCGCAGGTTTCATGTCGGCCCAATGCCTCCAGGTTCGCCAATCCCAGCCGCTCTGTCTCTTGGATTTCTGATCCTTTATATAAACGGTTGCGCCTAAAGTAGCCATGGTGCCTTCAGTGTCACCTTCAAAGTCCTGGGAAGTCAAAAGCACACTTCTATGGTGAGCCTCAGAATAACTGGCCTGAACATTAACCGCCTCTGGCGCCGCTTTTTTAGCCGCCTGGGTAATTTGTTCACACAGTTTGAGGCTAATTTTTTTTTGAGAGTTAGCAATAACCGGGTCATGCAACTGTAAATCCTGAGAAGAGATCCCCTGAGTATATTTTTTATCCGGTAGACGCCTGGCTTTATCCTGGTCAGTTAGTTTTACCATGGATATGGCCTTGGCGGCAAAGTTCTCAATCGATTTCTCGTTTATGTCAGAAGTGGAAAATACCCCAAACCGGTTGTTGCAATAGATGGTCAGCCCCAGACCCAAACTGTGGCTCTCTTTTAGCAATTCGGTTTCTCCATTTTTGGTGGTCAGCCTAAAATTCCGGCGCGAACCTAACTTCACTCGGGACTGTTGAGCGCCCCCCTTTTGCAACTCTTTCAATGTCTTTTTAGCAATATCTTTCAATTGAGATATCTTTTCCATTTAATTTCTCCATTATTATTGTAAAACCCGACTATACCCACAAACCCAACAGCAGGGGTGGCCGCCGCTAGCGGCGGCCACCCACTGTAACTTTTGAAATGCGCAAGTGCGGAACCCCATAATTAACCGGCACCCGCTGGCCATTTTTGCCGCAGTAACCCCGACCAGATTCCGGTATAAACATATCATTACCTACCCGGTCAACCCGGCTGAGAGATTTAGGGCCATTGCCGATTATATTAACATCCTTGATGGGGCTAGTTATTTTGCCCTTTTCTATGAGATAACCATAGTTTACGAAAAAAGTATAATCGCCCGGACCGATATTAACCTGGCCGTTGGTGAAATCTATGGCGTAGATTCCCCGTTCAATACCGGCAAACACCTCCTCCTTGGAGTGAGAGCCGTTGAGCATATAAGTGTTAGTCATTCGCGGCATGGGCTGGTGCCGAAAAGATTGCCTTCTGCCGTTGCCGGTGGACTTAATTTTGTAGTGACGCGCCGATATCTGGTCATGCATATAACTTTTTAAGACCCCTTTTTCGATTAAAACATTTCGTTGGCTAACCTCTCCCTCATCATCGATATTAACCGAGCCCTGGCTGTTGGAAATAGTCCCGTCATCAACGATGGTACACAGTTCTGAGGCCACTTTTTCACCAATACGGCCCGAATAGATGGACATATCTTTACGATTGAAGTCAGCCTCCAACCCATGTCCAATGGCCTCATGCAACAGAATACCCGAGTAACCTGGCCCCAGGACCACTGGCATCTCTCCAGCCGGCGGCATCACCGCCTCCAACGAAATGGTGGCTCTCTCTATGGCTTGGCGGGCAATACTTTCCGGCCGCTTATTGTTGTAAAAATGGTGCTCTACCCTTCCCCCCTGACTGAAAAAATTACGCTCAGTCCGGTTACCCCGTTTGACCGTAACCATACAACCCAGGACAGTCTTGGGTCTGGCGTCCCACAGCACCCGCCCATCGGAACAGAATAGCAATACCCTTTTAAACTCATTGGCATGATAGCCGATCACTACCTGAACCTCTTTAGATGCAACTCTGGCAGCACGATCAACCCGGCGCAACAACTGAAGTTTTTTTTCAATGGGATATTCGGTGGGAGAAGTTTTTACCGGATATTTGGGAGTTATTTTTATACTGTGATAATCTGGTTTCAACCCCTGGGGTTTAGTTTTGGCGATAAGGGAGGCTGTGGTGGCCGCCTGCAGCATATCTTCCATAGTAAGTGATTCGGTATAAGCATAGCCCGCCTGATCGCCGTTGACAACCCTGATGCCCACTCCCATATCTATACTGGCTGAAGCGACATTGATTTTCTCCTCTTCCAGTTTCAGAGTTTCATTGGTAGTATGCTCAAAATAGATATCGGCAAAATCACCACCATTTTGAAGCGCCCGCTTGAATAATTTATCAACCTTCTCCTTGCTGATCCCAAAAATCTGACAAAAAGGGTGAAGCGATTTTTCACTGGCAGTTACAGGGACGGGTTTAATCAATGCTTTTTTGCACCCCGGCAACAGGGGAGCCATTAATACAAGGTTTGCACCTGCCACGGCCTTGATAAAATTGCGGCGATTCATGTGGTTCATATGATCTTTCTCCCAATAAACTATAAGTTGTTGATAATGTTCATGCCTGGGGTTTAACTCCCGGCATTTTAATGCCGGTTTGAAATATCTTAAACCAATTTTCATTCAATCGTATCAACTTCACTAAAAACCTGCAACAACCATATATAGTGTTTTGCTACATATTTTAAGTTTTATTTCACACAACTATGGCCGGCTGGCCATCTCTTTTAAGGACTGATAAATCTGGAGGGGAAAATTGGGATTGCGAAAGGGCATCAAACTGTTATTGTGCCAAAGTGGCTCCTGTTCCAACCGGGAGCCGAAAATTCGCTTCTCTGCCTCAAACATGGGCGTGCCGGGAACTGGCGCATACTCAGCCAACATGGGACGAATACCAATCTGGCGACAAAATAGAATCGACTCTTCAACCTCTTCTTTTTCCTGACCCGGCAAACCGGCCAAAATATAGGCGCCTATCTCTTCCCCCTGAAAACCGGCTGCTTTTAAAACTTTTACCGCTTCTGCAAATTGGTGATTATTAACCTTGCCCCCGGTTTCCCTCTGTTTTTCCGGAACAATGGTTTCCAGACCCAATCGCGGCCCCTTCAAGCCAGCTGCTTTTAGCAGTATGGCCGCCTCTTCATCCAACAGGGCGGCCGGCAAGCCGTTGGGGCAGTAAAAATTCAGATTCAATTTCAGCCGGATCACCTCTTTGAGCAACGGTTTCAGATGTTTTTCCTTTTTTGCCAGCAAAGCGTCATCATAAAAAGCAATATGACGGATACCCTGAGATAACATCCGCTGCAACTCCGCTATCACCTGAGGAATAGGGGAAAATACCTGGGTCTGCTGATCGTTGTAACGGATACAGTATGAACATCGAAAAGGGCAACCAAAAGAGGTCCGGATTGCCCCTTTGTCGATTTTTTCATACAAATTCCAGGCTGGATAGCATTGTTTAAAAATTTCTTCGGTTTGTTGCCCGGGCAAGATAGTTATACCCAAAATATCCGACATCTTCTCCAGCAGTTCTAGGAGTACATTATCAGTTACAATGACCTGGGCGCCGCTGTTTTTCAAGGCATGTTCAGGACACAAGGCTGGATAGAGGCCGCCCAGGATAGCCGGCACCGGTCCCAGTTTTTGACGCAATCTGGAAAGGGTTTCCACCACTCCCTGGTACCAGTAAGTCATCTGGCAGGTTATTAAAATCAGATCCACCGGAGGCAAAGATGCAAGTAAACTCTGAAAATCTTCATCCGGCAAACCATAACGGCAAAATTTTCTGGGAATATTAGTGAGAGTGCTGGGTTTGGGAACCTGGATACGGTGCAATTTGCCGCTGCCATCTCCACGCCATTTCGAACGGCCCTCCCCGGACAAACCATATTGGCAGTCCAGAAAAACCACTTCGATCCCCTCTATTTGCTGCAAAAAAGTGCACAGCCGTAAAAAACCCAGGGGCAGCACCCAGGCATCGTAAAAAGCAAAGTCATAAATCCAGGGAGTTACAGCCAGTACCCTTTTCAAAGGTATTGCTCCGCCACTATTTCTGCAATCTGAACCGCATTGGAGGCAGCTCCCTTGCGCAAATTGTCCGCCACCACCCAGAGAACCAAACCTCTGGAGCAGGAAATATCAGACCTAATTCGGCCCACCAGCACTGCATCCTGACCAGCG
>CAZTWC010000053.1:0-9059 GCA_964617105.1 uncultured Myxococcia bacterium | reverse complement strand
GGTGGGGTAAATTCCTGCCCCAACCTCATCCATCACCCTCACCCCCGGCGAACTCTGAAGGATATCCCGCGCCTGAGAAGGGGTTATCTCCTGTTCAAACTCCAGGTTCACAACCTCACTGTGTCCCCTGACCACCGGCACCCTTACGGTGGTGGCACATACCTTCAAATTGGGGCAATCCAATATTTTCCTGGTTTCATTGACCATTTTCATCTCTTCAGCACTGTACCCCTCAACGTTGAAATCACCGATATGAGGCAGGCAGTTACCAACTATCTGATGCGGGAATACCCGGGTGGCGCTTTCCGGCTGGCCTTCCTCAGGCACCTGTTCCACTTCTGGACGCCCCTCCTGAAACCATTGCCGGCAGAGAACCCCAGACTGTTTCTGCATCTCGGTTATCGCCTTTTGACCAGCCCCGCTCACCGCCTGAAAAGTGGTGACCACCACCCGCTTGAGACCGGCTCGATCATGGAGAGGCTTCAAGGCCACCACCATCTGAATAGTGGTGCAATTGGGGTTGGCGATTATTCCCCGGTGACAATAGTTGGCGATAGCACCGGGATTCACTTCCGGCACCACCAGAGGAATATCGTTTTCCATCCGAAAACAGGAGGTGTTATCAATAACCACACAGCCCGATTCTGCCGCCAAAGGAGCAAAACGGGCGCTGACTCCAGAGCCGGCTGAAAAAAGGGCGATATCCATCCCTTTAAAAGAATCATAGGTCAACTTCTGAACCAACAATTTTTCCCCTTTAAAGGGTAGGTAAATACCAGCCGATCTTTGGGAAGCCAACAGGCGCAATTTTGCCACGGGAAAATCTCTCTCTTCCAATACCCGCAGCATCTCCCGGCCCACTGCTCCACTGGCCCCAACCACCGCTACTTTACAATGTTTGGTCATAGTTTAGTTACCTATCAGGTTGTCATCCATTTGCTATTGTCTCCATGGCCTTTACCACCAGATCTCCCATCTGATTGCAGCCGATTTGCCGGCACTCCGAATCCTGGTTATCAAAAATATCAGCAGTGCGGAATCCCTGGTCCAACACCCGGTTCACAGCCAGCCTGACCAAACGGCTGCACTCCTCTTGTTGCAGAGAATATTGAAGCATCATGGCCACTGAAAGGATCATGGCCAGCGGATTGGCCAAATCCTGACCGGCAATGTCGGGAGCAGAGCCGTGCACTGGTTCATAGAGGCCGTTTATACTCTGCCCCTGTTGATCAAACTTCAGGGAAGCCGAGGGCAGCATACCGATCGATCCGGTTACCATCCCCGCCTGATCACTGAGGATATCACCGAACATATTACCGGTGAGAATTACATCGAACTGAGCCGGACGGCTTAAAAGTTGCATGGCGCAGTTGTCAATATAGAGATGTTCTACCTTAACCTGGGGATATTGGCTGGCCACAGAATCTACCACCCGGCGCCATAGTCGTGAACAGGCCAGCACATTGGCTTTGTCCACACTGGCCAGTTTTTTCCCTTTTTTAGTGGCAATTCCAAAAGCCACCCGGGCGATGCGCAGGATCTCCTCTTCCCGGTAAATCATAGTATCCACCGCTCTTTTTTTCTGCTCATCTATTTCTGATGGCCGGCCAAAATAGATGCCAGAGATCAACTCCCGCAGCACTAAAAGATCAGTGCCCTTCACAATTTCTTCTCTCAGGGGTGAGGCACTAATCAATTGAGGAAACATAAAGGCCGGCCGTAAGTTGGCAAACAGCCCCATATCCTGGCGCAATTTTAGTAAACCCCTTTCCGGTCTTATAGAAAAATCGAGTTGGTTCCATTTGGGACCTCCCACCGCACCTAAAAGCACTGCTTCTACTTCAAGACACTGTTGTAAAACCTGATCGGTTAGAGGCACACCATGATGGTCAATACTATGGCCGCCAATGGAACAAAATTTTACCTCCAGGGACAAACTGTACTGCTCGGATAGCCAACGCACTACTTTCAAACCCTGTTCCATCACCTCTGGGCCTACGCCGTCTCCGGGCAAGGCAACTATCTGGTAATTATTGTTTTCCTTAGTTTTTTTTGCCATCTCTATCTCTCCGTCAACCCGGCAATATCCGGCTTCCAGCCAGAGCAGAGTTGTTTCATTTCAACTGCCGTAAATAAGACATCAGTCCGCCAGCCTGCAGCAATTGACGCATAAAGGGAGGTATAGGGATAATATCGTAATGGCCAGGCTGTTCTCCCTGCACTTTGAGTTTTCCTTCTACCACATCTATCTCCAGCCGTTGTCCGGCTTCTATTCTAGCGGCAGAGGGCAACTCGAAAATCGGCAGCCCCAGGTTAAAGGCGTTGCGAAAAAAAATACGGGCAAAACTTTTGGCCAACACACAACTGATACCCGCCGACTTTATAGCAATCACCGCATGTTCCCGGGATGAGCCGCAGCCAAAATTTTCTCCCGCTACAATAATATCTCCCTCTTGCACCCGCTCAACAAATTTGCTGTCTATGTCTTCCATGCAATGTGCTGCCAACTCCCGGGGATTAGAAGTATTGAGATACCGGGCCGGAATAATCACGTCTGTATCGATATTATCAGCAAAAATATGGGCTTTTCCCTCGATTTTATCGAGCATTTTCACCTCGTTATTAGGTTATATATTATCATATCTCCGCCGGGTGAGTGATGTGTCCGGTAACAGCGGTGGCCGCTGCCACCTGTGGGTTGGCCAGGTATATTTCACTCTCCTTGTGCCCCATGCGTCCTACAAAATTGCGATTGGTGGTGCTCAAAGACCTCTCTCCTTTGGCCAGAATACCCATAAAACCTCCCAGGCATGGTCCGCAAGTTGGTGGAGAGATAATGGCGCCGCCCAGGATAAACTGCTCCAGCAGCCCCTCCTGCAAAGCCATTTTATAAACCAAAGGTGTGGCCGGAATCACCATAAAACGCATATTTTTTGCCACCTGGTGTTGTTTGAATACTGCGGCAGCGGCCCTCAAATCCTCAATCCTGCCGTTGGTACAAGAACCTAAAACCACCTGATCGATCTTCACGCCAGCCAACTCCTCCACCCCTTTGACGTTCTCGGGCAAATGGGGACAAGCCACTCGGGGAGTTAATTCTGATACATCCAGTTCAATTATTCTTTCATAATCAGCCTGAAGATCCGACTCAATGGTGGGAAAATCCTCTTTAACACCTGCCTGACCTAAATAGTTCCGGGTTTTATCATCCACCTGAAAAAAGCCACCCTTGGCCCCGGCCTCTACCGCCATGTTGGCCATGGCAAACCGGTCTGCCATACCGAGTTGCTCCACCACTGCACCCCCCATCTCCAATACCCGGTAGTTGGCGCCGGAAACGCCTATTCTAGATATCAAATGCAAAATCAAGTCTTTGCCGCTAATCCAGGTTGGCAACTCACCTATAAAATTTACCTTGATAGTGGCAGGCACTCTAAGCCACAATTTGCCGGTCATCATGGCAAAGGCCAGGTCAGTGCTGCCCACCCCGCAGGAAAAGGCGCCCAAAGCACCGTAAGTACAGGTATGGCTATCAGCGCCAACAATGATTTGCCCCGGTTTAACCAGCCCCTGTTCAGGCAAGAAAACATGTTCTATACCGGCCCGTCCCTGATCATAAAAATGCTTTATTTGAAATTCACGGGCGAACTCCCTGACCATCCGCACCTGCTCCGCTGACTTGATATCTTTGTTAGGGGTAAAATGATCCATCACCAGCATCACCCTGTCCCGGGTAGGCAGTTTTTGGAGATTAAACTTTCTTACCTGCTCTATAGCCAGGGGTGCAGTAATATCATTTCCCAGGATACCAGACACCTCCACCTCTACTATGTGATCCACTTTAACCACCTGGCCCGGGGCATGATTCCTGATTATCTTGGTAACCGCGGTATCAGCCATCTATTGCCGCTCCTTAACTCTTCTCTTGAGATTCATTATCCGGTTAACAGCACTTATATAGGCCCTGGTGCTGGCCAGAATAATATCAGTGTGGGAACCGCTGCCTGCTGCCACCAGGTCTCCATCTCTGAGCACTACGGTAATCCCGCCCTGAGCATCAGTTTCCGAGGTCAGGGCCACTGCATTAAAACGGATTAGCACCGCGGTATGGCCGGTAAGTTGTTTGATTACTTTAAACACCGCATCGATAGGACCATCACCTCTCCCCTTTGCCTCTAACATTTCTTCATTCACTTTTAATTTCACCCGGGCCTGGGGTTTTACCAGAGTTCCGCTAGTGGCCTCCATCTCCAGGAGCACCACCTTATGCTCACTGCTCTTTAAGGTGCTTAGTGCAATAGCTTCCACATCTTCGTCATACACGTTTTTTTTGCGGTCTGCGAGCGACTTAAACCGGGAAAAAGCCTGCTCAAAATCGATTTGTTCCGCATCCAGCCCCAACTCCTGCAACTTCTGCTTGAAAGCGTGGCGGCCGGAGTGCTTTCCTAAAACCAGTTGGTTGGTTTTGATACCAATATCGTCAGGGAGCATAATCTCGTATGTTCTTCTCTCCTTTAGCATCCCGTCCTGGTGAATTCCAGCCTCGTGGGCAAAAGCATTGGCGCCTACCACGGCCTTGTTGGGCTGAACCGGAACCCCGGTCAATTGGGTAAGCAACCTGGAAGCCGGGTAGATCTGGCAGGTATCAATATCAGTATGATAATGGAGAAAATCTTTTCTGGTTTTAAGAGCCATAACCAACTCTTCCATAGCGCAATTGCCAGCCCGTTCACCTATACCGTTCACCGTACACTCCACTTGTCGGGCGCCCCCCTTGATGGCCGCTAAAGAATTGGCCACCGCCAGACCAAGGTCGTTATGGCAATGAACACTGATCACCGCCTGATCCAGGCCGGGAACATTTTCCCGTAAATCAATAATCATTTCCGTCAACTCATCGGGCATGATATAACCCACCGTGTCGGGAATATTGATTATTGACGCCCCTGCCTCCAGAGTTGCCTGAAAAATCTCTTTGAGAAAGGCTAAATCACTGCGGGAGGCGTCTTCGGCAGAAAACTCCACTTCCCCGCCAGTCTGGCTGGCGTGGGCCACCGCTTTCTGAGCCCGAGCTAAAACCTCTTGCGGGCTGAGACAGAGTTTATGGTCCATATGGATGTCGCTGGTGGCTATAAAGGTGTGGATGCGGGGACGGTAGGTTCCCTCCAGGGCTTCCCAGGCCCGGTCGATATCTTTACGGCTGGCCCGGCACAGTCCAGCCACCGCTGGACTACCCTCATTTTTCAACTCTTGAGCAATCCGCTTTACCGCCTCAAAATCACCCAGGGAAGAGATGGGAAAACCAGCCTCGATTACATCTACCCCCAATTTGGCCAACTGCCTGGCCATGGCGATCTTTTCCTCATTGTTCATCCCCCATCCCGGAGCCTGCTCTCCATCCCTCAGGGTAGTATCAAAAACTGATATTCTCGCCGACATAACAACCCCCTTTATCAAATTACCAATTGGAATTCAACCCGGCATTAAAAGGCAGTGAATTCTTTTCGTTCTTAAAACCCCGGATCAATTACTGTGCCGATTCCCTCTCCCCAGGAACGATAGGAAACCGCAAACTCCTCTCCCTGGCTGGGACGAAATGTGCCAAAAAAGATCAGCGAATTGGATACACTGTCATAATCAAAACCATTTTGATAGTTACGGGGCACCTCTACCCTCTCTTTGACCAGTTTCAAAGTAGGACTAATAGGGGTAGCTGTCAATTTAAAATCACTGGCAATACCGGTGGCAGCCACCATCATCTGGTCAATAGTATTTTGCAGATTGGGACTGCATATACTTCCCCAACTGCCGCCGGTGGCGTTGGCTACCGCAATATATCCGTCTCCTGCCTCACTGGATCTACCTGGAATATTTGAGGATTGAGGTTTACAGCCGCCGGTGGGAAAACTTGGGCTGGACGGATCGCCTACAATAGCGAAACAGGTGACGCCAATACGGCTGTAATAGGTAACAAATTCACTTAAGGCGCGTTTTGCAACGACATTTTTCTCCCAATTTTCCACTGACTGATCCTCTTCATCACTGAAAAAAATAATAATCTTTTTCGCCTGGCCTCTAAAACGAAGGTTTGAAGCGGTATAGGCATCAGAAGCCAGGGAAATGGCATTAATTCCGCTCTCCAGCCCGAATTCGCTATTTCCCCCGGGAACAGTCTCCATATCTTTCTTAAAATTATTTACATCATTGGTAAAACCGAGAGCACCTAATTTTCCCCGATTGTTATAGTCGGTGGAGGTGATGGCAACTCGATAATCGATGTAACTGTTTTGAAGGGTTTTAAAAAATAGATCTGCTGTATTAATCACGGTTTGCCGATCATCCTTCATGCTGCCCGATTTGTCCACCACCCAAAGGAAATCGGCTTGGGCCGCGCCCTGTTTAGCCACAAACTGATCGCATTTGAGTTCCACGTTATTACCAGCCTTGGCCAGAGCCGTGCCGTTGGTCAAATCGGATATCATCATTTGCACTTCATTGCTCTGATCATAGTTACTCTTCTGGCTGATGGCCATTACGGTGAGCACATTGTCTTTGTCCCGAAAAACCGTGTTGAGATAAATTTCAAAATTATTCCCCATCATTTTATCACCTTCGGGCAGGTCAAGAATGTCTTGTTCGGCCTTACCGGTCAAGGCCGCTAACAACTTGTCCCGCAACTTCCCGGTGGCAATTTGGCTACTAAAGTTGATGCTGTAATGAGTGATATCGCCCTTGAATTTGTCGTGAGTTGTATAGAGCCGGCTCATCCGATCTTTAATATTGCAGACCTTTTGCAGCAGGATTTTGTCATTTTCCACCATTTTTTCAACGTCCAAGACTCCTTTGTCAGAAGTTCGGCTGAGGATAAAGCCGGAAATATGGTACTGTAATTGGTCAAAAGCAGTGCTAACCGGTTTTTGATAGGAATTAACATTGGTGAACGATAACTGTTTCTCCTGAAAATCCTTCTCTAAAGCCAGTTTGTATTCACCCCCCACACTGGTCTGGTATTTGACCATTTTTATTTTATCTAAACTACAGGCCATGGTTGAGGATTCCTGGCTGTCTGAAACACCATCACCATCAGAATCAGGATTCTTGGGATCAGTCTCTCCCGGATCAACCTGCCCATTAAGATTTATATCCTCTTCCCCGTCTTTAAGTCCATCATTGTCACTATCGGGGTTATTGGGATCGAGCCCGGCATCAATCTCCTTTTTATCATCCAGACCATCTAAATCGCTGTCTCTGGCAAGGGGATCTGTTTCTCCGGGATCCCGCTTTCCATTACTGTTTTTATCCTCCTCTGAGTCAATCAAGCCATCATAATCTGAATCCATTACCCGGGGATCTGTTTCTCCGGGATCTCTCTCGCCATTGCAGTTGCTGTCCTCAATACCATCAC
This sequence comes from uncultured Myxococcia bacterium, assembly GCA_964617105.1. Lineage (GTDB taxonomy): Bacteria > CAZTWC01 > CAZTWC01 > CAZTWC01 > CAZTWC01 > CAZTWC01. Next base: position 1,654 of record CAZTWC010000053.1, on the reverse strand, counting down.
CCAACCCATCATTATCACTGTCAAATTCCAATGGATCAGTTTCTGACTTATCCCTAAATCCATCACCATCTTTATCTTCAAGAGAATCGGGGATACAGTCTTTATCTCTATCCTTTCCTCCATTACTATCGCCAGAACCGTTTGACAAATTCCAAAACCCGCCATTATCTCCGCAGCCTGAACCCAGGAGAAGAATTATAGATGAGAATATCAATAAATATCTAACAGACTTTGTCATAACTAACCTCTATGTCTTCAAATATAAATAGTTCTATTATTTTAACCTAAATAATTATTAAGTGCAATTTCATTAACCGTCCTTGGAGAAACGGTAAAAATGTTACCTTTCAAAAGCTCACTGCCAATTATCAATTGTATTATTTTTTACAACATGATATAAATAGTTGGTTATCATAATTATTGTAGAATTATGCATGGCAGAATTTGCTGCCAAAACTATATTTATATGATTTTTACAACTAATCTTTACAAGAAATTAGTTTATCTACCATTACTTTTTTTGGCCACTTTGTTATTGGTTTCCTGTGACAATCCCAAAAACAGGGCCAAAATACCTCCAATTAAAGATGGCCAACTAAAATTAACGGGCTGGCCCTTTCAAAATGACCGTGCAATTCCTCTACAGGGTGAATGGAAATTCAAGTGGTCAGAAGACAACCCCGATTACGCCCTGACAGAGTTTGACGATTCATCCTGGGAAACCATTGAATTGCCATCTTACTGGAACAAACACACCGGAGTTGGTATTGGCTTTGCCTGGTATAGACTAAAAATCATCTTTGATGACATCAATTCCCTGGCCAAAATAGATCAGATGGGTCTCTATTTAAATAACGTTCATTCCAGTTATTCATTGTACGTAAACGGTATAAAGATTATGTCTAACGGAATAGCGGCAAATAACAAATCTCAAACTATTTCACAAAATTTACCTAAAGCATCTCCAATACCACCAATAGACCCTTCTAAACCATTAGTAGTAGCCATTAAAGTGTCAAACTTCCACCATGCCCGGGGAGGCGCTATCAATGTTCCCTATTTAAGTACCTTTACCGGAGCGCAAAAAATTCTCACCAATAATAATTTGCGAGACTGGATTGTGCTGGGCATTTTGCTGATGATGAGTATATACCATTTTGTCTTATGGCTGGCCAGGCGGGAAGATAAAGGTAGTTTCTATTTTGCCGTTTTCTGCCTATTGATCTTTTTCAGGCTATGCTCTACCAACCGTTTGGCGGAGATGATTTTTCCCCACAGTGATATTTTTCAACTCCGATTCAAAGTTGAATATCTCTGCATGCCCCTGGGCTGGGCTTTGTTCAGCACTTTTATCCGACAATTATTTAAAGATGAATTCCATATCAAAATCCTGGTTTTTTTTCAACTAATTACCATCCCCTTTATCTTTATAACTCTACTGTTTTCTGCTGAAACCTATTCCCAATATACTTTCGTTTTTCTGGGAGCCACCTTTTTATGCATGGTATGGGTTATCTATTCAATGATAAAAGCCACTTTGCGCCGCCGGTTCGGAGCCGGGCTGGTAACTATTGGCGTCATGTTTCTGGTGGTAACGGTGCTTAACGATATCCTTCACACCCAAGAAATTATTCATACCGGGTATTTTACTCAT
>CAZTWC010000052.1:0-17807 GCA_964617105.1 uncultured Myxococcia bacterium | reverse complement strand
GGTGGTTCTGCCGCCGGAGGTGTGGGCGCTGCTTCCGGGGCTGGAGTGGCTGGCGCACTGGGTTCCGGCGCTGCATCAAACAGAGCATCGAGCGAAGACTGGTCTAAGGCTGGGCCCTCCGTCACCTCTTCCACTGCTGCCTGGGCCGCTGCCGCAGGTGGTTCGGGCGCAGGTGGTGGTTCTGCCGCCGGAGGTGTGGGCGCTGCTTCCGGGGCTGGAGTGGCTGGCGTACTGGGTTCCGGCGCTGCATCAAACAGAGCATCCAGGGCTGATTGGTCCAATTCACCGCCAGCTTCGCCCACCACAGATTCTATGGTCGGGGCAGCAGCCGGAGTTGTCTCCTCTGTATCATTAGCGCTACTACTATTAAAAGTATCTGTTATTAACTTTAAAATCTGTTTGCCGTTATAGGGCTTGGTGACCCAATTGTTGGCTCCAACATTAGCACCTATCTTTTCATCGTAAGGTACTACTCTACTGGCTAAAATAATTACCGGCAAATTTTTGGTTTGCTCATTTGCGCGGATCGCTTTACACAGGTTGTAACCGTCAAGTTCCTTTAAATTTACACTAGCCAATACAATAGCGATTTTCTCACTGCCTAATTTTTCTAATACTTCTTTACTATTGGAGGCAATAACTAATTCAAATTCAGACTTAGCAGAGGTTGCCAAAACAGACTGAATTACTTTCTGTACTACAATGCTCTCATCAGCCAGGAGGATCTTATTCGGCATCAGTTTCTCCCATGGAAAGTATCTAATAAAGTGTCCGTCCCACAGGGATCACCTACGGCGTCAACGTAGCTATCGCGACGAAGTTGATTCCCGGAAGAACACAAATCTAGTTGAATTATCCTTAACGATATAATATATTATTTATAAATTAGCAAATATCTATTACTTTAGGACCTTTGGGCCAATTGCTAATTTTAAGTATTAATTAAGAGTTATGATATTAAATATATCAATCAATTACAAGCTTATTTAGGCAATCTATGAAAGAAGCACTGTTTTATAATCGGACAGAAGATAACCTGGTTATCTGTCAAATTTGTCATCATAAATGCAAGATTAAACCCGACAAGTTGGGGATTTGTCAGGTAAGGAAAAATATCGATGGTAAACTTTACCTGATGGTCTATGAGCATCTAGTATCTGCCAGTATGGATCCAATTGAGAAAAAGCCTTTATTTAACTTTTATCCAGGTTTTTCCACCTTGAGCGTGGCTACTTGTGGTTGCAATATGCGCTGTACCCATTGCCAAAATCATTCCATTTCACAGTGCTCCTGGGAAGAAAATAAATTACTCAGCCAGAAAGTGTCTCCGGAAAAATTGGTGCAAACTTGCCTGGATAAAAATTGCCGAATCATCTCCTATACATATACTGAGCCAACCATTTTTTACGAATACGCCCTGGATACCATGACCTGTGGCCAGGAGCAGGGGATAAAAAATGTCTGGGTTACTAATGGATATATTTCTAAAAAAGCCTTAGATAATTTGAATGGCTGGTTAGATGCCGCCAATGTGGATTTAAAGAGTTTTCAGGAACAGCACTATAAGAAAATATGTAAGGCTAAACTGGAACCGGTCAAAGAAACTATTAAACGCCTGTTTTCCATGGGGGTGTGGGTGGAGATAACTACTCTAATTATTCCCGGCCTCAATGACAGTGATCGGGAGTTGGACCAAATAGCCGCTTTTATTGCTTCTGTAAATCTCTCCATCCCCTGGCATATCAGCAGGTTTCATCCTACTTTTCAAATGACTGACCGGCCGTTGACCCCGCCTGAAACCATCCACCGCGCTTATAACCTGGGTAAAAAAAACGGGCTCCACTATGTGTATGCCGGTAACCTGTGGGGCGATGAAACTGAAAGCACATTTTGCCATGACTGTAATCAGATATTAATTAAAAGGGTAGGTTACCAAATTATCAATAATCAAGTCGAGCACGGGAAATGCCCAAAATGTCAAACCTCTTTAGCCGGAGTAGGGCTAAATAATATTTAGGATAGATTAAAATGCGTTCTAAGTACTTAATAGCAATTATATTTCTTCTCATTCTCTCCTTATCCATTCCAAGATCCGCTCAAAGTCAGGGAAACCGGGAAGGAGATAGAAGGGAGTTTGAAATCCAGTTTTTTAAGGGGAAGTCTCCTGCTTCCGTTTACAGAAACATGAGTGTTTTGCAGAGTTTTAATCTGCGGATGAAAATCAAAATCATAATTGAGCAGTTGCTACTCGGACCCTCTCCTGAGGAGATAGAACTGGGTTATACTTCCCTTATCCCGAGAAACACTCAACTTCTGGATTTGCAAATCAAACAAGAGGAGATTCATTTCTATTTGTCGAACCAGTTTGTTTCTGGCTCTATGGAAGATTTTTTTTTGGATGATAAAATTCGGCAGTTTATCAACTCTTTACTACCTTTTGAACAGATAAGGGGATTTTATTTTTGGGTGGAAGATGGTCAAGGAGGTTTTAAGCCCCTGGACTATTTTATCGACCAGAGCAAAATTAAAGATATCAGGGAGCAGATCGATAGATATCACCGGCTTCACGGAATCAAACCATTCTATTTTGTGCCTCCTTCCAAAAAGAATTTTTTCCCTTTTGGCGCCTCTTTGTGGGGAAAAACTGTTTTTTTGAGCGCTGGGCACGGATGGATATTTTCACAGGGAGCCTGGAGAACCCAACGAAGCAGAATCAAATGGAAAAATTGTGGCTTTTGCCGTGGAATCCTGGAAGATTTCTCCAATGCCGAAATTATCAACTTCCACCTTTTTCCCATGCTGCGCCGAGCCGGCGCCCAGGTTTATACCGCCCGGGAAACAGACCATTCAACTTTTGAACAGATTGTTGATGACAATGATGCCGGTTATTCAGAAGCCGGTAATAACTTTGCCGATGGCACCTCCACCCAACTGGGATACAAAGGGGACTACCGGGTGTTAAACGCCATGAAGAAAGACGCAGCCGTATTTCGACCAACCTTTAAAAAATCAGGTTTTTATAATGTAAGTTTACGTTTTGTGGCAGGCAGCAACCGCACATCTGCAGCCAAAGTTTCGGTGCGTCACGGTTATGGGACCACTGTTTTCCTGGTGGACCAGCGCCAAAACGGCGGACGTTTTTTATATTTAGGCACTTTTTACTTTGATCCTGACCAAAAGGGAGAGGTGGAAATAGGACCTGGGCAGGAGGAGGATAAATATCTCATTGCTGATGCTGTGCGTTTTGGCGGAGGCATAGACCAGACGGTAATAGATGGAAAAACCAGCAATAAAGCCCGCTGGCAGATGTCAGCCCTATACCACATACCCTATATCAACCGCCATATTAATAGTTATAGCAGCGATGTTTCGGCCCGGCCCCTTTACGCCAATTTTTTGGGTGCCGATGCCTATGTCTCACTTCATTCCAATGCCGCCGGTTCTGCGGTAAAAAATATATCCGGTACCATTACCTTTCGTCATAACTGCTTGCTTCCCTCATCTCAAAGTACTTCACCCTCCTCCTGCGACCATCCCAAAGGCAGTTATGATTTACAAGAAAAAGTGCATACCGCTATTATCGATAATCTTCGCCAAAACTGGGATGAAAATTGGAAAAATCGGGGACAAATAATGGCAAATTTCGGCGAATTGCGTAATTTGAAGAACATTCCCGGGATACTGATTGAATCCGCTTTTCATGATTGCACAGAAAATCCCACCGGCACTAACCCGCCTGCCATGCCGGATAACCAGGCTCTTCACCATCCTAAGTTCCGCCAACAACTGGCCAGAGGCATCTACCAAGGGTTGGTTGAATATTTCAATCCCGGCGCCAAGTTAACGCTTTCACCGCCCACTAACTTGCGACTCTATAACCAGGCTTCCAGCGGTAAACTGGTCCTGGAATTTGAATCAGTGAAAGGTGCCAAAGGTTACCGAGTATATATTGGCCATAACTCGTTGGCCTACGACCACGGCACTTTGATACACAAGAACCATTTTGAACTCAGCGGTCTTAAAAAAGGTGAAACCGTATATTTGCGCGTATCCACTCTCAATGAAGGTGGGGAAAGTTTTCCCTCGGAAACCATTGGGGCCAGGTTTGGCGGGCCAGGCAAGGAAGCCCCAATACTGCTGGTAAATGGTTTTGATCGACAAGACGCTTATGTACAGGTGGCAGATAACACCTTTGACTATTCCTTTCGGATAGGCAGGGCCATAGTGGCTATCCCCGGTCAGCAATATTTTTTTGATAGCTGCAGTAACGAGGCGGTGGAGAACGGTTTCATTGATCTCAATAACTATAGAGCAGTGGTTTACTCTTTGGGAGAGGAATCGAGCCTGGATGAAACTTTCAGTCATAAAGAGCAGGAGAAGGTAGAGAAATATTTGGATCAGGGCGGTGCCTTGTTGGTGAGTGGCTCTGAAATAGCCTATGAATTATCCCATAAAGGCGACTCCAAAGATCTCCAATTTCTCCATAACTATCTGAAAACCTCTTATCTCGAAGATGATGCCGATTTATACCAGACCGTACCAATCAAAGGAAAACTTTTTGATTCATTAAAAACTATAGAGTTTGATGACGGCACCCAGGGCTCTTATAATGTGGATTATCCCGATATTATTTCTTCTTTTGGTGGGAGTGAAACTATTTTGGAATATAGTGATGATAAGAAGCATGGAGCGGCAATCTCTTATGACGGTCCCTTCAAGCTGGTTTTTTTGGCCTTTCCTTTGGAAACAATATTTCCAGAACAGACTCGCATAGATATTTTAGAGTTGATATTCGAGTTTTTTAATACTGGATTAGGAGGCAACAGTATTGATGGCGGTCCCGATTCTGGAGAAGAAATGGACTCGGAGGAAGCGGAAAATGCTGACGGGGGAGTATTAATAGAGGGATATGACGGTAGTATGATTATCGATCAGGCTGATGGCGGAACTACCGATAATAGTGCCGAAGAGGAATTCCCGGAAACCGATACACCATTTACCGCCAAAAAAGCGCCCCTGTTTGAAGCCATACCAAAAGGTCTAAAGAGTGTTTTTGAACCCAATGCCGGATGCCAGTGCTCAAGTGTTCCTTAGGGTTCGCTCAAAAATTAATTCGCACAAATAAGGTTAGTGGAAACAGTATTCATCATCTCTCCATTCGCCATCATATATTGTTCCATCTGGAAAGGTCATTTTTCCCTGCCCTTGCCTTTTGTTATTTATAAATTCGCCCTCGTATATTGCTCCATCAGGATATGAGAAAGTTCCTCTCCCGTGCACATTATCATCTCTCCATTCGCCATTATATATTGCTCTATCTGGAAAGGTCATTTTTCCCCGCCCATACCTCTTATTATCCTCCCATTCGCCATTATATAATGCCCCATTAGGATAGGTAAAAGTTCCCCTTCCATGGGCTTTATCATCTTTAAATTCGCCTTCATAAATTGCCCCGCCAGGCCATATCATTTTTCCAATCCCATCTCTTTTATTATCCTTAAATTCGCCATTATAGATTGTCCCATCGGGCCCAGCAAGAGTTCCAGTCACACAATTTTCTTTTTTTTGTTTAACCATTAGGAGTAAATTACAGCAGGACAGTTTTACAAACTCTAAAAACTCTGCATTATGGCTTTCTCTTCTTTACTTAGGAGGGTATTCAGATCCAGGAGAATTATCAGACGGTCGTCAAGTTTTCCAACCCCTTTGATATACTCAACATCTACATTGGAAACCATGTGAGGCGGCGGTTCTATAGTTTCAGCCGGCAATCGTAGCACTTCGGATACAGCGTCCACTATTAGGCCGATAACTTTTCCCTCAATATCCACGACTACAATTCTGGTCTGTCGGGAATATTCGGTATTGGTAACTCTCAACCTTTTTCGCAGGTCGATAATGGGGATAACTTTACCGCGTAAGTTTATCACCCCTTCAACAAAATGGGGTGATTTAGGAACCCTGGTAATATCTACCATACGGTTTATCTCTTGAACTTTTAATATATCAACGGCAAATTCTTCTTCACCAACCTGGAAACTAACCAACTGCAGCAATTTTGAACTACCAAAGATCTCTTTGGGCATTTTATTAAAACCTCCCTGGGGAGCAATAGACAATTGTCAAATAAGTGAGTTTTACCTTTACTTGAATTGGGCCATAGTGCCCTGTAATTCAGAAACGAATCTGGTCAGTTTGGTAAAAGATTCAATGGTTTTTTGAGCGCCAAATGAACTCTCTTTGCTGACGGTGGCAATCTCTTCTACGTTGGAAGAGATCTCTTCCGCCGCTGCCGACTGTTCTTCCGCCGCAGTGGCTATTTGCTGCACCATATCCATAACTCTTTGCACCATTCCAACAATCTGGTTCAGGGAATCTCCAGCCTGGTTAGTCAGGTTCACACCAGCCTCAACTTCTTTGGTGCCGGCTGTCATGGAGGTAACAGCCCCACTGGTATTGTTCTGGATGCTGTTGATCATGGTGGCAATTTCTTTGGTAGCCTTGGTGGTTCTTTCGGCCAGTTTTCTGACTTCATCGGCCACAACCGCAAAACCACGACCCTGTTCACCGGCTCTGGCTGCCTCAATGGCAGCATTTAGGGCCAATAAGTTAGTCTGGTCGGCGATATCATCGATAACTTCAATAATTTCACCAATTTGGTCGGAAGATTTACCCAAAGTCTCTATAGTATCGGCTGATATTTTTACCGAATGTGAAATCTTGTTCATCCCTTCGATGGTTCTCTGGACAATATCTCCACCCTTGGTAGCAGTCAAAGCCGCTTCCCGGGCAGATTCTGCAGCCTGGTTGGAGTTCTTGGCCACCTCTATAATAGTTGCTGACATCTGTTCCATGGCTGTGGCCACCTGATCAGTCTGGCTGGTGACTTTATCAGCGCCAGCGATCATAGTTTCAGTGGAATTGGTAACATGAGCCACCAGGGATGCCACCTGTTGAACACCACCATCGGTTTGAGCAATAAATTCTCGAAAATTATCAATCAAGGTGGTGAAAGAATCGGCCAGGGGTTTTATTTCCTCTTTGGTTACTATAGGCATCTGACTGATATTGGCCAGGTTGGTCTCCACCACAATTGAAATACTCCGGGTCACTACACCTATTTCATTCAATAGAGACTTGTAATTTTCAGAAATATCGCCCAACTCGACTTTAACATTGTTTATTTGGTCATCTTTATCTTCAACCAACAGGCTCAATTTTTTCTGCTTTTGATTGGTAGTATCAAAAGAAGTCTGCAATTCGTCCAGATTTCTCTGGCGTCTCTGGTAGTTGTCTTTCAATTCGTTTAGTTCATCGGTCAGAGCCCGGGCTTTTTGCCTGGCAGTATTCAATTCATTTTCTAAGGGTTTGTGATCGGAAGAGTCGGTGGCTTTGACAGTTTTAGACTGCTCGGTTTGTTTTTCAAACGAGATAAGTTTATTCGCTATTTTGGCAAAAGTGTTGCCAGCGTCAATCAACTCCGGGATTTTAATATCGGAAAAAGATTTATTTTGACCCTGATCCAGGGCGTGCACTGTATCGTTGAATTTACGCAAATCGGAATGAATTCCGGCTAATTTATCCATCAGTCCGTTAAAAGCGGTTACAATGTCTGTCAACCCGGCATAAGAGGAGTCTTCCAATTTGTGCCGATAATTTTCAGAGTAGGAGATGGTTCTGATAGACTCGGCAATTCTGTCGGTATCATTTTGAAAGGGGACAACAACTTTGTAAAGCAAAGTTAGAATGTCCACGATCACAGCCACAATAAAAGCAATTAAAATTGGCGTTTTCATATCCTCCTTGGCAAACATAACCACCAACAACACCAACTCAATTAAAGAAAATAGAAATCTGTGAGAAAGAACTTTTTGCTGGATTCCCATCAAAGAACCTCCGTGCTTATTCTAAATGTTACATTATTCCGTTATACATACAACGAACTAACCAATTACCTATCACTTTATATTTATATCATCAATGACAATTACACATTGACCTTTATAGCTTACTGTTAATAAAATTTACCAAAGCCTCTTGATCACCACTATAAATATCTACAAATTTGACAGCCACCTCATATTGTCGTTCCATGACTACAGTCTTTATCCTTACCACTTCGGCTATAACAGTACACTTCTCTGGAGTAGATGTCCAGTCCGGACTTAAAAATCCTTGCTTGTGTTTGTGAAAACTAGGGATATTAAAGTTTATTTTTAGTGTTGTTCCAATTTCCACGAAAATATCGCTGTCAAACAATAATCCAGACCCACTTAAATCTTTGGAAATTGCAGTTATCTGGTGAGTATCTTGTTCAACCGGAAAGGAGAGTTCAGAAAATTTAATATTATAATTGGCATCCAGGCGGACATAGTTCCGGCGATTTTTATCTGATATGTTTTTATTGTCTTTTGGCATGGTTACCACCATTTTAATTTAGGTTAAGTTAGTGTCCGGTCATTTGACATAACACCAGTGTGTTAAGAAACACTTTATACCATATTTATAATCTCACATGGAATTTGTTGCAATGGCAAAATTCGGTCAATAATGCCGATTTCAATGGCGGCTTTGGGCATACCAAACACTACAGAACTCTCTTCGTCCTGGGCGATAGTCTTACCGTCAACCTGCTTAATCGCCCTCATCCCCTCTTTGCCATCTTGTCCCATTCCAGTTAAAATAACTCCTATACAGCGGCCGGGATAAATTTTAGCCACCGATGTAAACAAAACATCAACCGAAGGAATATGCGGTTTATCTCTAGGTTCCTCAACCAGAGCGATCTGCACTTCGGTGGATGTTTTCTTTGTCACGGTCATATGCCGATTTCCCGGGGCAATAAGTACTACTCCCGGTTTGATCACATCTTCTTCATCAGCCACTTTGACCTTAATTTTGCAAATTTGGTCCAATCTCTGAGCAAAGAGGTTGATAAAGGCTTCCGGCATATGCTGAACCACCACTATCCCCACTGGAAAATCTTCCGGAAAAACTGGAATAATATCCTGTAATGCCTTGGGGCCGCCAGTGGAAACCCCCATAGATACAATATCAATGCTGTGGGTTCTGTGTTTTGCCGGGGCTAATTTTATTAATTTTTCCTGGCAAAGTTTTTCTGTCTTTTTAAGAGTATGCTTTGTTTTCGCACCAAAAGGGACCATTTTATTTTTCAAGTGACTGCAAGCAATCGCCTTTATTTTATATAAGAGGTCAGCCTTTATTTTGGTGATATTGAGCGATACCTCATCGAGATTCTTCGGGATAAAATCTACCGCACCCAAATCCAGAGCATCTAAGGTGACTTTTGCCCCTTCATCGGTTAGCGAACTAACCATCAACACCGGCAGTGGCATGGTTTCCATTATGATTTTAAGCGCCGCCAGCCCGTTCATCCTGGGCATGTCTACGTCCAAGGTAACCAAATCGGGCCTTAATCTCTGTATTTTATCGATCCCTTCGGCGCCGTCCCGTGCAGTGCCCACCACCACCAGTTCGGGATCGGTTTGGATCATGTTGGATAGCGCCTTACGCATAAAGGCGGAGTCATCGATAATCAATACTTTTATTGGTTGTTTTTGCATGGCCGCTTTTGTTTCTACTTTCCCAAAAAACCGGTTTACAATTCGGACCAGGCCCCGCATAAAGTGGGTACATCTAGTATTAGGACCACGTTCCCGTCTCCAGTGATAGTTGCTCCAGCCACGCCCACTGTATCAGCGAGATAGCCGCCCAGGGATTTTATAACTGCTTCTTCCTGGCCATGCAACCTGTCAACTACCAGGCCTACACGTCGCTCAGCCAAGTCGATAACCACAACATATAATTTTTCATCTTCTCTATTTATAGAGCAAGGATTATCAGCAATATCAAATTGTTTACTTAGCCTTATCAGGGTCAAAACCGAATCCCGTAGTCGAACCACTTCTCTTTTGTCAACAGTTTTAATTTGGTCTGGAGATAACCTGATAGTTTCCATAACTGAGTGAAGAGGAACGGCGTATACTTCTCCAGCTACCTCAACCATCAAGGCTTGAATAATGGCTACCGTAAGGGGTAGTTGTATTTTTATCTTACTTCCCTTGTTCAATTCTGTTTCGATATCGATAATACCGTTCAACTTGGAGATGTTGGATTTGACTACGTCCATACCTACTCCGCGTCCTGATACATCGCTAACTTTTTCGGCAGTGCTGAAACCGGGGGCGAAAATAAGATTGATAGCGTCTTTATCACGCATTCTGGAGGCTTCTATCTGATCCAGCAAACCATTTTCAATCGCTTTTTCTTTAATTATTCGAGGATCGATACCACGGCCATCGTCTTCAATTTCAATAATAATATGGCTACCCTCGTGGTAAGCAGACAGCACAATTATCCCCTGGCGGGGTTTGCCGTTAGATTCTCTTTCATCAGGCGGTTCTACACCGTGGTCAACTGAATTGCGGATCAAATGGACTAAGGGATCGCCGATTTCTTCTATAACCGAGCGGTCAAGTTCGGTTTCCTCTCCAAATACCTGTAAATCTATCTCTTTACCAACCTGGCGGGCTAAATCTCTGACCATGCGCGGGAACTTGTTAAATATTTTCTTAATTGGCAGCATCCTGGTTTTCATGACCGCTTGCTGCAGGTCTGTAGTGATCAGGTTAAGGTGAGAAACAGTTTCTATCAAACCGGTCACCAGGTTATCGTCTTCGTAACGCTGTTCCAGATCGGTACTCAACTTAAGTAGCCGGTTTCTTTTTAAAACCATCTCGCCCACCAGGTTCATAACATTATCCATCCTCTCGATATCGACACGGATGGTGGTGTCCCTGCTGCTGGCGTGGTGGACGGGTTTCTTGCTGCGACTTAACTCTTGCTGAATTTCATTGACCAGATCACCACTTTTTCCGCCTTTGCCTTTACGGGGACGGCGAGCTCTCCTGCCACCGGCTCCGGTAGAGGCTTTAACCGGGGCGCTCTTTTCCTTTTTCGGTTTTGGTGCCGACTGTCTGGCTGGTTTTGCTTTGGGCGGGGCGGGTGCAGGCGCAGGCGCAGGTTTTTTCTTCTCGGTGCTTTTCTTTACCTCTGCAACCAATTCCGCTTTTTCATCTTTTTTAGGTTTTTCTTTTGGCTTCTCTGGTTCTTTTTTCTCCGGCTTCTTCTCTTCTGCTGGTTTTTCTTTTGGCTTCTCCGGTTCTTTTTTCTCCGGCTTCTTCTCTTCTGCTGGTTTTTCTTTTGGTTCGGCGGCCTCACAATCAGCCATAATTTGGTTTAATTGGGTAATAACATTGGAGATATCTAACTCTTTTTCCGACTCTCCCATTTTGATATTGTTGAGCAACGCTTTAATTGTATCAAAAGCATTGAGGATAACATCAATAATTGATGGAGTGGCGATAATTTCGCCTTGTCTCATTTTGTTGAGGATATTTTCAGTGGTGTGGGCTGTTTCCACCATCTGGGTAAAGCCGAGAAACCCGGCAGCGCCTTTGATAGTGTGAACTGAACGAAAAACTACATTTAATAGTTCAGTGTCATTGGGACGCTCTTCCAGATCTACTAATGATTGGTCCAATCCTTCCAGTAGTTCTGAGGATTCGATAATAAAATCGTTAATTATTTCCCGGAACTCATCACCTTCGAATGCCAGGCCGGATACGACCATATTTTATCCCACTTATCTATTTTGAAGTTATAAAAATAAATTATTGTATGATTAATTAAATTAAATTCCTAACATTTAAAGGTTTAAAAGTCAAATATTTATTACCTATTCTTTTTGATAAATGATATTTTTTTTGATAGTTAAAATATTAAATACTCTAGAAATGTTCTGTAACGATTCAGAATGTCCGATTATCAAAAAACCGCCTGGCGAAAGGCACTTGTAAAGGTTTTCCACTATCACTTTTTTAACATGGTCTGGAAAGTAGATTAATACGTTGCGGCAAAAAATAATATCCACATTTCTGATCTGGTTTACTGTTTTCTGGTTGAGCAGATTGATAATCCGGAAGGTAATATCCTTTCTCAAAATTGGCAAGGAATTGAATTTCCCCTCAAGGGTTTCAAAATATTTTAACTGCAGGTTTGTCGGCATGTGCCTGAGACTGTTTTTAGTATAGATTCCTTCCCGGGCTTTTTTTATTGCCTTATCGCTAATATCACTGCCTAAAATATCAATTGTAAAAGAAGGAAAGAGGAATCTGTTCTCCTGCATGATAACTGAAATGGTATAGGGCTCCTCCCCGGTTGAACAAGCGGCAGACCATATCCTAAGTCGTTTTCTATTCAACACATCATAGCGGCTGGCCAGATGAGGCAACATCCATTCGTTGAAAATGGAAAGTTGGGAAGGGTTTCTAAAAAAATAGGTTTCTCTGGTAACAATGGCGTTGATCAGTTTATTGGTTTCCACCCCTTTTTCATCGTGGCTGTATAAATAAGAGTAATATTCTTCAAAGGTTTTAAGGTTGAGAGAGGTCAACCGTCTGTAGATCTTTTTTTCCAGGGAGGTTTTTTTTTTAGTCGGCAATAAAATGCCGCAGGTTTTAACTAGAAATTTGTTAAATCGCTTAAATGTAGCATCGCTAAGATGTGGTTTAGTAGAGTTGTACACCATAATATTTGTATTTTAAATGAAATCATTAAGTTGGCAAGTTTTTTTTATCTCTAAGGCGGTAATTCCTAATTTAGTGTCTTATAGTCACTAAATTATAGCATATCGGTTGAGCAAACTATTTGAACCTCCTGGAATCGTGTACCAATTGTTGATATTCGGTTAAATATCTCTCTTTTTGTTCCTGACGCCAATTATTCTCTTGGGCTAAAAAGTCAGCCACTTCTTTAGCCACTACCAACCCCTGGTGCCGATCTTGTAAAAATAACTGGGTGCGCCGGGTCATAAAATCTTCCAGGGTCAGGCATAATTCATAGGCAGCGCTGTATTTGGCCTCCGCCCAAATATACGGCAGTTCCGGCACTATTCTGGTCTTTAACCGAGAAGATTTTTTGCAAAGTTCCAAGACCTCAATCACTTCATCACCATATTGATTGATTAGGTGCTCCACTACCTCTTTTTCCATCTGAAATAGAGAGGAGAGGCTGCTACAGCGCAGCTTTTTGTTGATCCGATTAAAACCCCGATCTTGAATAGGAATAATAGCAGTGCGGCAAGGAGAAGTTCTAGGGTTATATCCGTATTTATGTAGTTTGCTAATGGTCTGGTTTACAATCTGTGCCGCCATTTTTCTAAAGGTGGTTAATTTGCCGCCGGCAATCAGGATAAAATTGTCGGCAGCAGAAAATATTTGATGCTCCCGGGAAATATTTGAAATTGAAACCGAGCTGTCCTCTCCGTTTATCAGCGGTCTGGCTCCGGCCCAGGTGCTTATTATATCATCCTTGCCCAAAGATAGGTCTGGAAAGTAGTAAGAAAATATTTTCAGTAAATACTCTACATCATGGGGCGTGGCATAGATATTGTTTAAGTCACCCGTATAATCGGTATCAGTGGTGCCGATATAGGCGAATTTATCCCAGGGAACCACAAAAGTAAACCGCTGG
Organism: uncultured Myxococcia bacterium; assembly: GCA_964617105.1. GTDB lineage: Bacteria > CAZTWC01 > CAZTWC01 > CAZTWC01 > CAZTWC01 > CAZTWC01. The sequence continues at coordinate 4,253 of CAZTWC010000052.1, read as the reverse complement.
TCGTCGGGAGATTTCATCACTACCGTATAGTGGTTATTTACTTTTTCTCTGGGCACCACCAGGTGCACGCCTTTGGTGATCCGCAGCCTTTGCCGGCTGTGATCGGCTACTCGTAATAACTTATCGGTCCATGGTCCTGCTGCACCTACAACTATTCGGCATTCAACCTGAAATTGTTCACCACTCAGGTTATCCTGCAACTCAACAGCAGAAATTTGACCTCCTCTTTTTTGCATGTTAACTGCTTCCAGGTAATTTATTACCATGGCCCCATGCCGGTTGGCGGATTTGATATTCTCCAGAGTAAGCCGGGCGTCATTGGTGAGTAAGTCGTAATACAAAACTGCGCCATCTAAATTTTCTTGCCGCAAGTCGGGCTCCAGACTTATCACTTGCCGAGAGGTAAATTTTTTATGAATACTATGGTTTCTAAACATAGAGAACAGGTCGTAGAACCAAAGTCCAGTATTCACCATCCAAAGGGGATATTTATCGGAACTATATACAGGATAAAGATAAGGAAGCGGTTGGCAAAGATGGGGGATAATCTTCTGCAACAAGGCTTTTTCTGTACAGGACTCATAGACCAACCCCATTTTAAAATTGGTCAGGTACCTTAACCCGCCATGGATCATTTTGGAAGAACGGGAACTGGTACCGGCGGCAAAATCAGATTTTTCTACCAATGCTACCTTCAGCCCTCGCATGGCGGCATCTCTGGCAATACCGGCGCCGGTAATCCCTCCGCCAATAATTAGAATATCAGGAGGATTTGACTTGAGTTTAGCAATATGCTTCTGCCTGGTTTGGTATGAAAATTTTTTTAGCATTAAGGTTACTTTCAGGGCGTATGGGCAGATGCCAAACTGTCATACGCCTTTTTAATGTTGGTTTTTCCCGGGGAATTCAAATACTGAGTTCTGACCTGGTTGTCTTCAATAATTCCCGCTTGTTGGCTGACTATTTCCAGAGCCTGATGCAAATAGTTCAGAGATTGTTCTCTTTGGCTCTGGTTGATGGCCAGGTTGGCCATATAAAATAGAATATCTATGCTCAACTCTTTTTTACCTGTTTCCTGGGTTTTCCGAAAAGCCACCTCCAATTCCGCCTGAGCAGAGATCAAGTTGCCTTTTTGAAATAGAAAACGGCCATAGTTAAAATGATAAAAAACAGCAAACGCACCTCTTTTATGCTGCTCCAATTCTTTGAAGAATTGATTTTTTATCTCTAAAAACAGTTCCTCTTTCCCACAATTGAGCCGCAAATAGAGAAAAGCGCTATACAGTCTGAAACGTTCAATAGAGCCTGGTTTGGCTCGTCCTAAAAGAGCAGTCAGTTTTTTTGTTTCTACATTTTTCCCTTTTTCGTCACCGTCTGAATCCACCACCTGCCCCTTTAGCAACCAAAATCGTGATTGGGTGCCAATGTCCTCCCTGGCAATGTTTTTTTCTATTTCATCTGATAATTGCCGGCAAACAGTAATGTTTCCCAGCAGCAGAAAAATATCCAAAGTAGCCAGTTTAAAATAGATGCGTAAATGCTCCAGTATGCCGCTGGAATATAATTTTAGTCCATGCTTGACAAAGGCCTGAGCCCGGTCTAGTTGATGAGCAAATATTAGGGAATCTAAAAGTAAAGGAACAATTTTCAACAGGTTTTGGTAATGATGCTCCGGTTTATTTACCATCAGGTTATAACATGCAATAAAACCATCTGCAGCACTTTGCCAATTGTTTAAACGATATTGAGCCATAGCGCTGGATATTTGCAAATCCAAACCTGCTTGAAAGTTATTTTCTTTCTGAGCAAATTCCAGACCAACGCAAGCATAGTTGGCCATATCTTCATACATTGACAAGTTATCTGAAATCTTTACTAAAAAGGTATATATCTCAACCAGATGTTTTTCCGCCGACTTTGAATCATCTCTCTGGCTACTCAAATCCAGAGCCTGTAAAACTGGCTGTAAGGCTTCCTCATAGTAGCCTTTTTCTATATTTAGCCGACCGATTTTCAGTAAAGTTTCAGTCTTTTGGCACCAGAGTCCAGCCTGGTGAAAAATCTCCAGACCCCGATGGAAAAAATGTTCTGCCCTGGCCAGATTTCCCTTAGACTGCCACAGATCTCCTCGTAATAATTCCACCTGACCTTGATAGCCTTTGCCTCCCTGCAATCGGGTTATATCAGCCATCTTCACCAATTCTGTTTCAGCCTTCTCTAGTTGCCCCGTTTTAATGAGCAGATTTATAATCTCACCACTTATTTCCAACTGCTTATTTTTATCGTTTTTCCACTGGGATTCTTGTCCGGGAAGCAACTCTCTGGCCTGACGGTAATAGAGCAGCACTTTGCTTAATGGTTGCCCTTGTTGATGAGCTAACTGGGCCGCTTTGACATATTTATCGGCGCTTTCGGTAACATCGCCTATCTTTTTAAGGTGACTTGCCAGCATCAGCCAATAGGCGGTAAAATGATTCCAGTTTTTCTCCTCCAGCCACTTCACTATTTTGTAGTGCAACTCCTCTCTCTGCCGGGCCAATAAACTATCGTACAGGATGTTTCTCATCCACTTGTCAGAAAAGCAGTAATCATCCTGGTCGGGAAAAGTAGTTTGAGTTACTTTTTGCAACAATTCCCGCTCATTGAGGTATTGAAAAATTTGCTGACAATCTTTTAGTTCTGACAGGGCAAAAACAGCCTGGGGCAAAAAGGTCGGTTCAAATACTGAGGCCACCTGCAGAAACGCCTTAGGAGCCGGCTGAATGCTATCGATTTCCGCTTGAATTTTTACCTGAATTTTAGGCGGCAGTTTCATTTTCATAGCGGCTTTATAATTAACCGACCAACTTTTATTGTTTTCCTGGCGGATAATTTTTCTGTCATGCATAGTCTGCACAAACTGCTCCAAATAAAAGGGATTACCTTGAGCCAATTCCGCCAGAAACCTAATAAACAGAGATTTTTTGGCATCGGAGCCCGATAATCGGCCTATAATTTTGGAGGCAATGGTATTTATAGTATTATTATCCAAACGTCTGAGACGGATAATTTTCATGTTTTGGGAAATTTGGTCAGCAAAAAGCCGTTCTATTTTACCATGCAAGTTTGATTCCAACAAAAACAAAACCTTGCCCTTAAGCATGCAGATCAACTTCTTAATAGATTTTAAGGTTAACTCATCGATCAGGTGTATTTTGGGAACCTCAATTATAATGGGAATATTGAACGCCAAAGATGAGAATATCTGGTCCAGCAGATAGAGATACTCTTCTGAAATTGTATTTGCCTTCTCTTCTCCTGGTTTGGCTTCGTTAAAAAGAAGAGCCAGGGCGATACTGGTCAATTTTTTAACCTTGGCGTATTCCTGGGTACCGGGACGGGGTCGGGTAAACGAACCTATCTGCTGTTTAGGCCGCCAAAACAAATCTATCAACAACCGTTCCTGTAATTTTTCTGCCACTGTTTTCTGGTTATCCTCGATTACAGCGCCACAGTAACCCATCAGCAAATTTTTTAGCACCTGGAAAGGCTTGGCCCCTGAGCCGCCGGTGTCAGAGTATAAGATAAGGATGTTTCCCTCCTGGCTTATGCGAGATAGAACCTCTTTTAATAGCCGGCTTTTTCCCACTCCGGGACGTCCTCTAACCAAAACGGCCGCCACCTCTGAATTTTTGACCGCCTGTTTATAAACTTGCTGGATCAACTGTAATTGTTTCTCTCTTCCTAATAATTCTCCGCCCAGAACCGGTTCCGAATATTTCCAGGGTGTACATTCAGCCAATACTTCGCAAATGGGGATGGGATTTTTTTTCCCCTTAACCTTAATCGGTTTCAACTGGCGGATACTAAAGTCGCCCTTCACCTGGTTAAAAGTTTCACTGCTGATCAAGACACTCCCTTCTGGACAAAAAGCCTCCAGTCGAGAAGCCAGATTTACAGTATCACCCATAACCGTATAGGAACTAGTCCCTTGACCGCCCACCAACCCGAACATCACTTTTCCGGTGTTTATCCCAACTCTCATATTGATCGATACCTGGTAAGTATCTTTCATTTCCCGCTTGAGACCATGCAGAACTTTTTGCATATTAAGGGCTGCTTTAACCGCCTTGGCGGCATCGTCTTCATAAGAGATGGGTAACCCGAAGATGGCCATTACGCAGTCGCCGATATACTTGTCAATTCTACCTCCAAAAGACTCTATTTGGCTGCTGATGGCGGCAAAAGTTTTATTCATAATATCTCTGACATCT
>CAZTWC010000051.1:0-17868 GCA_964617105.1 uncultured Myxococcia bacterium | reverse complement strand
AATTCACTTCGGCACACGGAGAAGTGGTTCGGACGGAAACTAATTAAGGAGGCTAAGATGAATTTTGATTTATTAGAAAACCAGCAAATGATTAAAGAGATGGTCAAAGAGTTTGCCGAAAGAGAGATAGCTCCCAATGCATCGCAGTGGGATCGGGAAGAAAAGTTTCCCATGGAAACAGTGCAAAAAGCGGCTGATTTGGGGTTGTTGGGGATGGCGGTACCAGAGGAATACGGCGGACCGGAGGTAGGGTATGTAGCCATGGCCATTGCCGTGGAGGAGATAGGCCGGTACGATGGCTCTTTTGGTCTTACGGTGGCTTCCCATAATTGCTTATGCACCGGACACATTTTATATGCTGCCAATCATGAACAGAAGAAAAAGTATTTGCCCCGGCTCTGTAGTGGCACTCTGGGCGCCTGGGGATTGACTGAACCTAATTCCGGCTCTGATGCATCGGGAATGAAGACTTCGGCTAAAAAAGTGGGAGATAAATGGATTATCAATGGTTCCAAAGTATTTATTACCCAGGGTACGGTTGGGGACATTTGTGTTGTTTTGGCTAACACCGAGCCAGCCAAGAAACAGAAGGGCATAACCGCATTTATTCTTGAAAAGGGGATGAAAGGATTTTCATCCTCTCCAATTCATCACAAATTGGGGGTGCGCTCATCCGATACTGCAGAGTTGGTTTTTGATGAGGTGGAAGTGCCAGATGAAAATCGGCTGGGAGAAATCAATCATGGTTTTCTCGATACCTTGCAAGTATTAGACAAGGGGAGAATCACCATCGGTGCTTTGGGAGTAGGTATCGCCAGGGGGGCTATGGAGGAAGCGGCCCGGTATGCCAATGAGAGGGTGCAATTTGGTAAATCTTTAGGGAAATTTCAGGCTATTCAATGGATGATTGCTGACATGGCCACTGAAATAGATGCCGCCCGGCTGATGGTACATCGTTGTGCTTCCATGGCGGATCAGGGAAAACGTCATACCACCGAATCGGCCATGGCCAAGTTATTTGCCTCAGAAACTGCTATGAGGGCGGCTACTAAAGCGGTACAAATTCATGGAGGCTATGGTTATACTGCGGAATACCCGGTAGAGAGGTATTATCGTGACGCCAAATTGTTGGAGATAGGGGAGGGCACCAGCGAGGTGCAACGATTAGTAATTGCCCGTAATATCCTGACCTGATTACTTTTACTGTGAAGTCGCAAGGCCAAAAAGGCAGCCGGTTAATTAAGGCGATCTTGAAAGGAGAGATCCGGGCAGCAGCCAAATTAATTACTGCTCTGGAGAATGAGACGCCCTGGGCCTACCAAGTTTACCGTAGTCTGTTTAATCAACAGAAAACCGGCCTGGTGGTAGGAATTACCGGAGCACCAGGTTCTGGCAAATCCACCCTGATTGAAAAAATGATTGGCAATTACCGCCAACAGGGAAGAAAAGTTGGAGTTCTGGCTGTGGATCCCAGCAGTCCTTTTAGCGGAGGCGCAATATTAGGCGACCGGGTCAGGATGCAGCGTTATGCCAACGATCCAGGAGTTTTTATCCGTTCTATGGCCACCAGAGGGCAGACCGGGGGCTTGTCTATTGCTGCCGGGAGTGCCATCAGGGTTATGAAGGCTTTGGGGATGGAGGTGGTTATAGTGGAAACCGTGGGTGTTGGTCAGGATGAGGTCGATATTATCAAAGTTGCTGATGTGTCGGTGGTGCTCTTGGCCCCGGGGCAGGGAGATGATATCCAGTCTATTAAGGCGGGAGTGATGGAGATTGCAGATATTTTTGCCATCAACAAGTCAGATTTACCTGGCGCTGACCAGGTGGCGGTTGAATTGGCTGAAATAAATGAGGTTCAGGATAGGCGGCCGGTGATTAAAACATCGGCCATTTTAAATAAGGGAATCGATCTTTTAATAGCGTCTATTCAAAATGATGCTCAAAGGCCAAAAAAAGATGAACTTTGGCGGCTGCAGGAAGAGTTTAAGCAGATTTTGCGTTACAAATTGAATAAAAAAACCGAACAGTGGCTATCCCGTAAAGAGATTGAAAAGGAAGTGCACCGTCAACTGGCGAGTAAGATTGATCCTTTTACCCTTTCTGAGCAGGTGATGGAGCATCTATTCGCTGCTCAATGGGTAGTTGAAGAGGAGGGATAAGTATTAGTAACCGGTTGAATTATTGGAGGAAAAAGAAGGTAGTCTGCAGTTATGGGATATTTTTTCTGGGCACCATCCTGGTGATTACCTTGGCTTTATTGCATTTGGGCTGCTCGGCGGTTTATATACCCTATACTTTGGAGGAGGAGTATGAATTTGCCATTGGCTCAGAAGATATCCAAAAGTTAACCGGGGAGTTGGCAAGGTATTCAGAATTAGGTTTATATATCCAGGAGGGAATTCCCAATCACTGGCCCGATGATATTCCAGAGGTAAAAGTAGATCATTTCCTGGAGAGGATGGGCTCCAAAGATTTTACCGGGAATAACCAGATCAGCAAGTATGCTGACCGGATCGAGGATGTATATATTGATTCCTTTAGCTATCAGATTGAGTCAAACAGCCTGACCCACGATATAAGTTCTATCCAATATTTTTTGGGGGATAAGAGTGGTTACCAGCCATCGTTAATAGGCAAATTCCCTCCTTTACCAGGAGCTGTTACCGGCAAAGGGGTGGCGGAATTCATACCAGGCGGCAAAAGTGAATTGGTTGCTGCGCTATTAAAATATCGTTTCAATTATCTGCTCAGGGTGTTGATAAAATATTCAACCCATAAACCTCCGGCAATTCCGGCAGGCAAGATAAAATTAAAGATTGTTTTGCAAATGACCTTTGTAACCGATAAAATTTTTAACCTGATTTAGCAAAAATAATTCCCGAGAGGCTAACCAGTATGCGAGATTTGACCAAACTAAAGGAGAAAATATCGTTTCGATTGGATAACCGGCATATTTTTTATATTGTGGTGGTTTCCATTGTCTTGGTGTGTACCAGTTTTTTATTGGGTGTAATGGTAGGGAAAAACTATCTGCGGGCAGAATCGGAAAAAATGCAAACTCAATTGAACCAATGTCTTAAACTGGAAGAGAGTCAGAAAAAAAGCAAAATTATCAACAGTAAAAAAGGGAAGATAGTAACTGATACCCATCATATAGATGTGTCTTTGGATTTAGAGGAAGATAAACAGAACCAGATAGTTGATCCTCAAGAGGTAGCATTGGATATGGAAAGAGCCCAGATGCTGCTAAATCATTTTACCAACCGGACGGCTACGGGCAAATTCACTATTCAGGTGACCGCTTTTATACAGAGCCAAAAAGACCAGGCTATTGGATTTGCCAGGGATTTACAAAAAAAGGGTTACGATGTTTATATCACAGAAGTTGATCTTCAGGAGCGGGGACGGTGGTACCGGGTAAGGCTGGGCGATTTTGACAGCCGCCCTCTGGCGGAGAGTTTTCGCCTGCAATTTGAGCAAAAAGAGGGGTTAAAAACCTTTGTTACCAAACATTAGGTTTGGACAGGCACTTATGGATAGGTGCTAAACAGGAGGAAAAATGTTTTTTGGCAAAAAGAAAATTAAAGAGATGGCTATTGAGTTAGAAAACGTAAAAGCCACTAGTGAAGAGCGGCAAAGAGCCTTAAAAAAAACGATTAAGCAAGTCGAGGAGAAAAAGGCGGAAAACAATGAATTACAAAACAAGATTAAAACCATAAAAAAACGCAATTTTCAACTCAGTGAAGCTGCTAAGAGTTTTGATGAAAAACAGGCACAGTTTGCCCAGGAACTAAAAGACAAGGAAGATTTGATTTTTAGAGAAAAAAAAGACTTTAAATCTTTGCAGGATCAACATAATAAGTTGACCAGAGAAAAGGAAAATGCGCAGAAACAATTTTCCCAAGCGAAGGAAAAAGTTGATGAGTTAGATATTGCGGTAAAGAAGAAATTTGGGGGTGCTGAGGATCAATATCTAAAGAAGATGGATGATCAGGAACAGAAGTATAAGAAAAAAAATGAGCAGTTATACTCCCAATTAAAAAATGAGCAGGAAAGGTTTGCCAAACAGGAAAGAATGCTGATCAAATATAGAAAAAAAGCAGAAAACAACCACCGCCTGTATTTGATAGCCAAAGGCCAGTTGGAACTCTTTCAGGACAAATTGGATAGTATACAGAAAAAAGGTAAAGAAAAAGAGTTAGTGCCTGATGAAACCAAAGATAATAGCAGCACTGATACAGGAGAAGATGAAAATCCCTAAATGAAATCTTCCGCAAATACTTCAAAATCATTCAAAAGAAAATACTTCGGTTTTTTTCTCGGTCTGTTTTGCCTGGTTTTTTTCTCGGTCATAGAGATATCTTCGACAATTCCCTTAAAAGGACAACTGGCTTTGGGGGTGGTTATCCTAATGGCAATCTGGTGGATAACCGAGGCTTTGCCGATTTATACCACCGCCCTGGTTCCCCTGGTTTTGTTTCCCCTGTTGGGAATTTTGACTCCCAAAGAGGCTGCTGCTCCCTATGGCCACCATCTGATTTTCCTGATGATGGGCGGTTTTTTGATGGCCAGGGCTATTGAGCGTTGGCGGCTACATTTGCGAATGGCCCTGGCTATTGTCAGCACTGTTGGTGGTGGTCCCAGGAGATTGATTCTGGGCTTCATGCTGGCCACTTTTTTTCTTTCCATGTGGATATCTAATACCTCCACCACCTTGATCATGCTCCCCTTGTGCCTGGCAATTATGACCACATTAGAGGGAGAAAACCACAATTCTCGTCTCTCCACCGCTCTTTTGCTGGGAGTGGCATACAGCGCCAGTGTTGGCGGGATGGCCACTTTAATTGGCACTCCTCCTAACGCGGTTTTGGCTGGAACCTTTAACCAACTTTTTCCCCATGCCCCGCCCATAAGTTTCTTAGGTTGGTTTCTCTTTGCCGCGCCGGTTTCCACCCTCTTTTTATTTATAGCCTGGTTCTATTTGACTTGGATAGCCTATCCCATGAAAGCAGAGACAGGTGCCCAACTGGAAAAAAATCAACAGGTGATAAAAGAGCAAAGATTAAAACTGGGTCCCATGTCAAGAGGAGAAATTCTAACCTCAATATGTTTTGTCTTACTGATTCTCCTGTGGTGCACCCGGGGAGGAGGCAACTATCCTGGCTGGAACCAATGGCTTCCCTCTTCGTGCCGGGTAGGTGATTCCACCGTGGTTATGTTGGTGGCAATTATCTGCTTTATCATACCGGTAGACCGGCGAAAGGGAGTTTTTCTTTTACAATGGGAAGACGCCCAAAAGATACCCTGGGGAGTACTGGTACTGTTTGGCGGTGGTTTTTCGCTGGCAGCCGCCATCCAAAAATCGGGATTGGCCACCTGGCTAGCCGGTCAAATGGGGGTCCTCAAAGCGCTACCTATTATTTTAGTGATTGTGATAATTTGTTTGGTGGTAACCTTTTTAACTGAGGTCAACTCCAATACTGCCACCTGCACCATAATGTTGCCATTTTTAGCTTCGGCAGCGCTGGCCCAGGAGATAAATCCCATGGTTTTAATGATCCCGGCTGCTCTCTCTGCCTCTTGCGCCTTTATGCTGCCGGTTGCCACTCCACCCAATGCGATTGTTTTTGCTTCCGGCCGTTTACGATTGCCAGAAATGGCCAAACAGGGGGTGGCTATGAATTTTTTAGGCGCCATATTGATCACCCTGACGGTTTATTTTACTATGGGATGGTCTTTTTCCATCGATATTTTTTCTCTACCAGCCTGGGCTGTGGCCTTGGAATCATTTTGATTTTGTGAGAGGTATAAATGACAGAAACAAATGAAACTAGCGATAAACTATGCCGGGGCAGAAAACTGATAAAAGAAGCCAGGAATATTGTGGCTTTTACCGGAGCCGGTATTTCAGCTGAAAGCGGTATCCCTACCTTTCGAGGCAACAAGGGACTGTGGTCTCGTTACCCTATGGAGATATTTGCCGAACCCCAGGGGATTGCCGCCATATTTAAGCAAGACCCGGCCAGATTGTGTCAATTTTTATTGGACACCATTCAGGTGATATTTTCCGCCAAGCCCAACCCGGCCCACCTGGCTTTGGCTCAGTTGGAGAAGATGGGCAAATTAAAGGCGGTGATTAGCCAGAATGTGGATAATTTACACCAGGATGCTGGAAACCGCCAGGTGATCTGTCTGCACGGCAATCTGGTGCAGTTCTACTGCTTACAGTGTTCTGCCCAGCAAACTATTGTCCGCCAACAGTTGATGGAAATTTTCGAGAAGATAAAAGAGTTGAATTTATCGGGTAATTCACATAAGTTATTAGAGACGGTGCCTTTGTGTTCTCATTGTGGCGGTAACTTGCGCCCCTCTATAGTTTTGTTTGGTGAGCAACTGCCCCAGGAGCCCATTACTAAAAGTCAGCGTTGCCTGCAAGAGTGTGATCTGTTGATTATTGTGGGTACTTCGGCTCAGGTATACCCGGCAGCCTCTTTTCCTGCCATTGCCAAGGAGAGGGGAGCGGATATTATTGAAGTCAACCGCGAGTTTACCCCTTTTACCAGCATTTCCACCTGTAGTTTAATGGGCAAAGCCGGGACAATATTACCTCTGCTGATGGAAAATATAGAGCCGGTTTCCGAGAAAGGTGAAAAATGAAAAATGTAATTACCGTTATCAATGGTCCCAACCTGAATCTTTTAGGGGAGCGGGAACCGGAAATATACGGTTCAATGACTCTGGCAGATATTATTGCTAAGTTGGAGGAAAAGGCGGCAGAAAAAGGCTTTAAAATTAAAGCGTTTCAGTCCAATGGAGAGGGACGAATCATTGATTATATCCACCAGATAAAGGAGAAGACCGCTGGACTTATCATCAATCCCGGTGCCTTAACCCATTACAGTTACTCTTTACAGGATGCTTTGGCGGTTTTGACCTGCCCCATCATCGAGGTTCATCTCTCCAATATTTATAGCCGGGAGAGTTTTCGGCACCAATCATTGATTGCGCCTTTGGCCAGAGGACAAATCAGCGGCCTGGGATACCGGGGTTATCTATATGCTCTGGATGCTATTATTTAGATATGATTACACTACAACCGTTATGGGAGGATTGATATGTATTCTACCACCGATTTTAGAAAAGGACTTAAGATCGAAATAGGGGGAGAGCCTTTTATTATTACTGATTTCCAGCACGTCAAACCTGGCAAGGGCGGTGCCTTTGTAAGAACCAAGATTAAAAGTTTGTCCACCGGCAATGTGCTGGACAAGACCTTTCGTTCCGGAGACAAGGTTGACCGGCCTGATATGGAAGAGAAGGAGATGGAATATCTCTACAACGATGGCGATAATTATTATTTTATGGATCAACAGACCTATGAGCAAATAGGCATCTCCACCGAAATTCTGGGAAGTACTAAAAATTTTCTGCCCGACAATATAAGCACCAATGTTCTGTTTCACAACAACGTCCCCCTTACTGTGGAGGTACCGAATTTTGTGGTGTTGGAGATAGCAGAAACTGAGCCGGGAGTTAAAGGTGATACCGCCGCTGGAGGCACCAAACCGGCTAAATTAGTCACCGGAGTAGTGGTACAGGTACCGCTCTTTTTAAATGAAGGTGAAAAAATAAAGGTGGACACCCGCACCTGTCAATACGCAGAAAGAGCCTGATGGAAGAGAATTTTAAAAAATATACTCAAGACATAGCCCAAAAGATATTGTGGGAGTTGCAACCTCTGATTGAACATTACGAAAAGTTGGATTATGTCAAAATTGCTCTAATCAAGACAGCGGAAAGGCAAATGTATTTTTTGGATCTACCCCGTGCCCATCCTGATTTTGAACCAATAGGCAAGGTTCTGCGTCTATTTTCTGATACTATAGAAGATATTCTGTTTGAAGAATTAGCCACTTTTGACGGTGATGATGCAAACCAATTAGGCAAGGCTTCTCTTGAGAAGGTTAGCCAACTCCTCTTTTAATTGCTGTAATGCCCGTCCCCGATGGCTGATACTGTTTTTTACTTCAGCATCCAGTTGGGCCATGGTACAGTTACGTTCAGGCAAATAGAAAATTGGATCAAAACCGAAACCATTTTCTCCTTTCAACTCATGGTATATTCGTCCCCGGCATTCTCCCCAGACTCTTACCACTTCTTGCTCGCTTAAAACCAGGGTCAGGTGGCAGACAAATCTAGCCTCTCTTTCCGATTCTGAAATTTTGTCCATCTCTTTAAGAAGTTGAAGGCATTTATCCTTATCTGAACTACCCGCTTTTCCATAACGGGCAGAATAGACTCCAGGCCGGCCTCCTAGAGCAAAGACCTCTAATCCTGAGTCATCGCCCAGAGCGGGCAGGTTGAAATGCCTGAAAGTGCCAAATGCTTTTAGGTCGGCGTTAGCCGAAAAAGTCTCACCGGTCTCATCTATTTCGGGAAAATCGGGAAAATCTTTAAGAGAGAGCACTTCAAAGCCAAAATGGTGCAGCATTTTATTATACTCTCTTACTTTTCCCGGATTAGAGGTAGCCACAATAATTTTTTTATTCATAAAGACTCACCCAATTCTCAACTCCTCAATAATCGCCAACAGTCTATTGGTCCCCTGGAGAGCCAGTTCAAACATTTGATCCATCTCGGTTTTACTGAAACACTGGCCCTCGGCAGTACCCTGGACTTCGATCAGTTGTCCCTGGCCGGTGATGACAAAATTCATATCCACATCAGCCTGAGAATCTTCGTGATAATTGAGGTCCAAAAGTGGTTTTCCCTCTACCATCCCGGCGCTGATAGAGGCCAGGGAATGTATAAAGGGTATTTTTTCCAGTTTTCCCATCTCTTTCAAGCGGTTGAAGGCTAAAAGCAGGGCAATGTAACCACCGGTAATAGAGGCGGTCCTGGTGCCGCCATCAGCCTGCAAAACATCACAATCGATCCAAAAAGTTTTTCCCGCTATATCTTTCAGGTCCACCGACCCCCGGAGCGAGCGCCCTATCAGCCTCTGAATTTCATGGGTCCGCCCTCCAACTTTGCCCCGGCTGGATTCCCGGGCGCTGCGACTGTTGCGGTTAGAGGCCGGCAGCATGCTGTACTCAGCGGTGACCCATCCCCTCTCCTGCCCCTCCATCCATGAGGGCACCTTCTCATCCATGCTGGCGCTGCAAAGCACTTTGGTGTTTCCCATGCCAATCAAAACCGAACCTAAAGGGTAACTTAAAAAATCGGGAATAATCTCTACCTCTCTGATCTGGTTATAATCTCTACCATCACTTCGCATAACTATGTACCTCCATATAACATAGTGCCCTGTCAAGCAACATCAGTCACTTGACATGACCATAATAAAGGGGCTGAATGGGGTAATTAATTCGACTTAGTCCCCTTATTCTGTTTTTGTAAAAGTCCCATATAATCTTTATTCAATTCAGTCAGAGTTTCGTTCATCATATCAAATTCATCTTGCATCTCTGTTATTTGTTGATTGAGCTTTTGGTTTTCTGTAGTCAGGGACTGATTATTCTTTTCCATCTTGATAATGGTTTGCTCCTGTTCAAAGGAGGAGGCATTTTCAGAGAGCCGTTCAAATTCCTGGACAAAAGAATCTATCTCCTTGTGGGTCTTGGTCAGAGCGATTTCCATGCTATGGTTTTCCTTGGTCAATTTGTCAATCTCTTTTTGCAATTGGCCGGTATTTTTATCCTGCTCACCTGGTGCGGCTGCCGCGGCTGCCGCGGCCATCATCTCCTGTTGATTAACAAACATCCGCTCGTACTCTTCGGCAAAATCTTCTAACTCTTTATCCTTGGCATTTAACTTGTCTTCCAGGTTGGTAATTTTGTCGCTCAACTGGGTATTTTCCTCTTTTAGCCGCTGTACCGAATCATCAATATCCTCCTGCTTCATAGAGTTTTCGAACAATCTTGCGTACTCATCGCTAAAGGAATCCATCTCTTTTTCCAGGGAGGTAAACTTCTCTTTTAGTTCTTTATTTTCTTCTTTCAGACGGTTGTGATCCTCAATATTTTGAACGGCATCGATATTTTCATAGAGCCGTTGGTACTCTTCTGCCGCTTCATCCAACTCCTTGCCTAACGATTCAATTTCCGTCTCTGCTTTTTTATTGGCATCTTCCAGTTCCGTAAATTTGCTCTTCAACTCCTGATTGTCCGCTTTGGCATCATCTAACTCTTTGTTTATAATGGCATTACTACGCTCAGTGGAGTTGTAGAGGTTCTTGTATTCCTCCTGGATAAAATCTCTTTCCTCCTCTGCGGCTTCCAGTTTCTCTTTTATATCGGCTGAAAGATCCTTTTGTTCCGGGTCGATCATCGATTCATCTATTGGCGGCAGATCTTCGGTAATTAGATCTGCGGAAAGACTCTCCTGCTCTTTGGCGGTTTCTATTTGTTGGGAAAGGCTGGAGATCTCCTTGAGCAACTGCTCTTTCATTTCCGGAGTTTTGGCCATCTCTTTTATTCGCTCTATCTGTATATCCATATCCCGGATAACTTTTTCCCGGTTGGCCAATTGACGCCTCAGTCGCTCTACTTCCTCGCCGCCTTCGCCGCTAAAAGAGAGTTCTCGCAACTCATCAATTAACCCCTGGTTTTTATTGGCCAGTTGCTGATTTTCCTCTTTTATTTCATCCAGGCGGTTATTAAGTAAATCCGCCTCCTTGGACATCATCTCCTTAAGTTCGGTTTCGTCTAGTTTTTCCTGCAGCAGGTTGGTGTATTTTTTCTCGGCATGCTCTACCTCTATTTCCCGGCGGTTCAATTTTTCCTGTAGATCTTTAAGATTATATTGCAGGGCCGATTCGATAGCCATGGTTTGTTTTTTAAAATGTTCTAAAAGCAACGAGGCCTGGGTTTCTTTGCTTTCATTCAGTATTGCTTCGCTCTCCGCCATCCATTTTTGCCGGCTCTCTTCCAACTCTTTGCGCAAAGAATCGTTTAAATTTTCTATATCACTAATTCGTTCCCGCAATTGCTGGTTATGAGACTGCATAGCCTCTTGATCAACACCGCTTCCAATTTCTGGCTGATCGGTGGTTTCTTTATCTGTTTCACTTTCCTCGGCAATTTGTTGCTGCTCTATTAATAGATTTTCCATCTCCTTCATTTTTTTCTGGTTTTTTTCCACCTCTGTATTTTGTTCATCCAACCACATCTGCAGCATATTTTTTTCATCTTCTGCATTCTCCAATTTTTCTTTCAAACCTTGCAACTCATTGTCCATGGCCTCCAACTTGGCCTGGCTGGCTTCCTCTTTCTCTTCTGGGGCGGTATCCTCTTTCTCGCTCCCATTGTCTATCCGCTCTTCTTCTTCTGTCAAGGCGTCCAGTTTTTCCTGCACAGAGTCCAGTTGATCCTGGAGCATATCTATCTCTTCAGATTTTATCTCTAATTCCTTTTCCATCTCCTCCTGGTTGGATTTGGGAACGTATTCATTTTGAAACTTCTCATTTTCCTCTTTCAGCTGCTTTAACTCCTGGCGCAACTCCTCCAGTTGGGATGAATCCTCTTCGCTATCTTTTGTAGTATCTTCATCTCCCAGGTCCAGGTCGTCCTGGTCATCGGCATCTTCTTCCTTTTCGGCTAATTTTTTCTCTAACTGATCTATGGTATCTTCCAACTCCTTGATTCGGTTATCTTTGGCTTTAATCTCCTGGCTAATATCAGCGCTATCACTCTCTTCCTCCTCCCCATCAATTTCCTCTTCCTCACCATGTAAACCCTTAAGCCGTTTCAAATCTTCTTCGGTTAGGTCTTCCTCTTCCTGATTATCTTTTTGTTTGCTGCTATCCACCTGTGTTTGCAAGGTTTCAACTTCATTTTTTAACGTTTTTATTTTATTATTTTTTTGTTGCAGTTCATTTTTTAACTTTTCTATGGTTTTCTGAAGTTTTTGCAGGGTTTCTTCATCCACCTGGGAGATGTCAATCTCCTCCATCTCACTTTCTTCGTCATCATCCTCATCCTCATCCTCATCTTTTTTGGCTTTCTTTGTAAAAGAGAACAGTTTGGATAAACTGGTGATCTTTCCCTTTTCCCGCAGCCATAGGGTAATTACTATAACCGAATTGGTTACAATAATAATTACGATAAAACTTATGATGATGTTAACTAAAGCTGGATTCATAAAAGAGTAAGGAGCCCTCCCACTTTAGCAGGGGATTTGACGCCCAATAATAAAGGATTGGGCGTATAAATGGTTTTTGGCAACTTCTTTAACTGGTTACTGGTTTGCTAGAAGTTTTAAGTTTTGATCAAAGGGGGGATAAACCACCCCTTTTTCGGTTACTATACCTTTAATATATTCAAAGGGAGTTACATCGAAAGCAGTATTGCGAACCAGAACTCCCTCTGGAGTGATTCGATGATCTCCGATGTGGGTAACCTCTTTTTCCGGCCGCTCTTCGATGGGAATTTGGTCACCGCTATCCAGGCTCATGTCAATGGTGGAAAAAGGCGCTACTACATAAAAGGGGATCTGATTTTCCCGGGCTAGCACCGCCACCATATAAGTGCCTATTTTGTTAGCGGCATCGCCATTGCCGGCAATTCTATCGGCACCCACGAAAATGATATCTATCATCCCCTTTTTCATAAAGTGGCCAGACATGTTATCGGTAATAACCGTAACCGGTATTCCTTCCTTTTGCATTTCCCAGGCGGTCAGACGGGCGCCCTGTAAAAAAGGCCTGGTTTCATCGGCAATCACCTTGATGTTTTTTCCCTGTTCCCAGGCCGCTTTGATAACACCGACAGCGGTTCCATATACTCCCCCGGTGGCCAGAGCGCCAGCATTGCAATGGGTCAAAATGGTCTGGTTTTTTTTCACCAGTTGGGCGCCGTTGCAGGCCATGGTTTTATTGGTTTCAATATCCTGGGTGTGGATAATTTCTGCCTCTTTATATAAACATTCCACTTGTTGTTTTACAGGCAGGTTAGAGTTTTTTTCCATGACCTTATCTATTCTGGCCAGAGCCCAAAACAGGTTGTTGGCTGTAGGTCTGGCTGCGGCCAGTGTTTCTCGGGCAGCCCCCATTTTAGATTTAAACTCTTCCTGGCTCAACTCTTTCCAGGCCAGGGCTTCCACCGCCATCCCCATGGCAGCCGCCACCCCGATGGCCGGGGCTCCCCTGATAACCATACTACGGATAGCATCCGCAACTTGCCTGGCATCGGTAAATTGGAGATATTCTTCTCGATTGGGCAATATCCGCTGATCGATCATTTCTACGTGATCGTCTTTCAAGGAAATGGTGCTAAAACTCATATTAAACCTCCAATTGTTTTAAAATTAGTTCATTAACTAATTTTGGGTTTGCTTTTCCTTGACTTTGTTTCATAACCTGGCCCACAAAATAACCCAGCACTTTTTTCTTGCCCTGCCGGTATTGTTCCACCTGGTTTTGATTTTTGGCTAAAATATCTTTAATGATTTTCTCCAGCAGAAAGGTGTCGGTTATCTGCTGTAAATTTTCTTGTTCCACGATTTTTTGGGGTGAGGCGGAAGAGTTATACATTTTAGCCAGCACGGTTTTTCCGATTTTACCCGATATCTGTCCCTCCTCAATCAACTTTACCAGGCCGGCCAAATCTTTAGGCGCCACCGGAGAATCGGCAATCTCTCTTTTTTGACTTTTCAGTTGACTGGATAGATCGTTTAACAGCCAATTGGCCAGGGCTTTCGGGCTGTTATAGGCAGAAACCGCTTCCTCAAAATAATCGGCTGTCTCTCTCTCTTCGGTCAACAGTTGAGCGTCATAATGGGAAAGGTGATATTGCCCCATTAATCTATTTATCTTTTCCGATGGCAACTCTGGTAATTGCCCTTTCAGGAGATTTATCCATTTCTGGTCAATAACCAGGGGCGTCAGGTCTGGATCAGGGAAATAGCGGTAATCGTGAGCCTCTTCCTTGCTCCGCATGGAACGGGTAACTCCGGCCGCCTCATCCCATAGCCTGGTTTCTTGCGCTACTTCTTCACCATCAAATAAAATTGCCTTTTGCCGTTCTGTTTCGTATTGAAGAGCCCTGGTTACGAACTTAAAAGAGTTCATATTTTTTAATTCAACTTTCACCCCTAACTTTTCATCTCCCCTGGGACGTAAAGAGATATTGGCATCACAGCGTAGCGATCCTTCCTCCATGTTGCCATCGCAAACTTTCAGGTAGCGCAGTATCGAGCGCATGGTTTGAAGATACAGCGATGCCTCTTGG
The DNA here is from genome assembly GCA_964617105.1 of uncultured Myxococcia bacterium. Classification (GTDB taxonomy): domain Bacteria; phylum CAZTWC01; class CAZTWC01; order CAZTWC01; family CAZTWC01; genus CAZTWC01. The sequence goes on along the minus strand of CAZTWC010000051.1, from coordinate 3,640 downwards.
GGTGAACGGAGTTCCGGCTCACTGACTATCTCCAGCAGGGGTACTCCACAACGGTTGAAATCTACCAGACTGGAGCCTAATTCCTGCCGGTGCATGCTTTTTCCGGCATCTTCCTCCAGGTGCATGCGGCAAATATTGATTTTTTTCTTTTTCCCTTCAAGAGGAATGGTCAGGTGGCCACTACTGGCCAAAGGCAATTCGAATTGGGAAATTTGATAGCCTTTTGGCAGGTCGGGGTAAAAGTAGTTTTTGCGGGCAAAAATACTTTTAGGCGCTATTTGGAAATCCATGGCTAATGCGGCTTTGATAGCCAGTTCTACCACCTGGCGGTTCAATACCGGCAAAACTCCGGGCATTCCCATACATACCGGACAGGTGTGGCTATTGGCTTCAGCGCCGAATTTGGTGGAGCAGGCGCAAAAAATTTTACTGCAGGTAAGCAGTTGGGCGTGCACTTCTAAACCAATTACTGTTTCAAAATCGTTGCCAGCCATATTTATTTCTCTCTTTTGGCCTTTATCTTTAATTTTTTTTTAATATACACTGGATCTACCTGGTTTCCGGCTTTTTTCGATGCCAGCTGGTAGCCTGTTCAAAAGCGTATGCTACATTTAAAATCATTTTCTCCTGCAAATGAGGGCCGATAATCTGCATGCCAATGGGTAAATTTTTATGATCGAATCCACAGGGGATGGATAATCCAGGCAAGCCGGCCAAATTGCAGGAGATAGTAAACAGGTCGGCCAGATACATCTTCAGGGGGTCATGGATCATCTCCCCTAATTTAAAGGCCGTGGTGGGATAGGTGGGAGTAATTAAAACCTGACAATTTAAGAAGGCTTCTTTATGGTCTTGAACAATAAGGGTGCGCACCTTTTGGGCTTTTAGGTAAAAGGCATCGTAATAGCCGGCAGACAGGGCGAAAGTCCCCAGCATGATTCTCTGTTTTACCTCCTGGCCAAAACCGCTTTTTCTGGTGGAGCGATACATGGAATTCAAATCAGTAGTATTAGATTCCCTGAAACCGTATTTGACCCCATCGTACCGGGAAAGATTGGAACTGGCTTCAGCCATGGCCACCAGGTAATAGGCGGGCACAGCGTATTTGGCATGAGGCAGGGTAATTTCTACCAGTTGGCATCCCAGGTCGGTCAGAACCGATAGGGCTTTTTGCAAGGCTGATTGGACTGCTGGCTCAAGTCCTTCCTCTAAATATTCCCGGCAGATTCCCACTTTTAACCCTTTTATTTCTCGAGTCAGAGCACTCACATAATCGGGAATGTCAACCGGCAGAGAAGTGGAGTCCCGCTTATCATGTCCGGCCACCAAAGAGAGCAGAAAGGCACAGTCAGTAACATCTTTGGCAATTGGTCCTATCTGGTCAAGAGAGGATGCGTAGGCTACCAGTCCGTATCTGCTAACCAGCCCGTAGGTAGGCTTTAATCCCACCACCGAGCAGAAAGATGCGGGTTGTCTGATGGAACCACCAGTGTCGGAGCCAAGAGCACCGCCACATAGATCGGCCGCTACCGCTGCTGCTGAGCCGCCGCTAGACCCGCCGGGAACTCTATCTGGATCCCAGGGGTTACAACAAGGAGAGTAAAAAGAGGTTTCATTGGAGGAACCCATGGCGAATTCATCCATATTAGTTTTGCCCAGCACGATTGCACCAGATGATTGAAGGCGTTCTGCCACTGTGGCCTGGTAAGGGGGATGAAAATTTTGCAAAATTTTTGAACCGCAGGTGGTGGGCATCCCCAGGGTTACCATGTTGTCTTTTAAGGCTATCGGAATTCCTGGGCAGGAAAGGGAAGAAAGTTTTTTACTATCTATCTGGTCCGCTTTTTCCAGCGCCCGGTCATTTATAGAAAGGTAAGCATTTGTTAAAGGGTTTAGTTTTTCAATCCGATCCAGATAGGCCAGGGTTACCTCCCTGGCACTCATTTCCCCTTTTTTAATCAGTTGGATGGTCTGAAAAATAGTCAAATCGGTAATTGACACCTGTCTCTCCTGCTGGTAGTTCCCATCTAACTCCCGTGATGAAATGATTGTCCCCTAAATCACCTTGGGTACCACAAAGCAATTATCCTGTATTTGAGGAGCATTATCAACAGAATCGGATTGAGGTTGAGATTCCTGGACCGAATCCTGACGTAACACATTCTCAAGTGGCATTACATGGGCAGTGGGCTCTATATGATCAGTATTCACTTCATCTAAAAGGGCCATATAATCCAGCACCCGATTGAGTTGTTTTAAAACCTGTCCCTTCTCTGCCGTGGAGATGGATAATTTGGCTAATTGGGCTATGTATTCAACGGTATTTTGGTCTATTTTCATTTTAATTTGCGTAAATTAGTTTTGGCCACATTGGCCTCTGGACCTTTGGGCGCCACCTGTAAATATTTTTTAAAATAGGATTTTGCTTTTTTGGTATTTCCTAACTCTTTATACCCTTCGCCCAACCCTATATATGCCTCTGCCAGCCGGGATTCCCTGAAAATCGCCTTGTGAAAGTAGTCTATGGCCTTTTTTATATCGCCATTATCTATTGCACACCACCCCATGCCCACAAAAGGTTGACCTTTCCGGGGCGCCAGTTCGGCTGCTTTTTTGTAGTTTTTAATCGCTTTACTGTAAGACTCGTTGTCCCTCAAGCGATCCGCTTTTTTTAGAAAGAAGTTATAATTCTGGCCAGCTTTGCCACCGAATTTCCTCTTAGTTTTTTTTGTCCTTTTTGGAGCTTTTGCAGGTGGCGAAAACATGCTTTGGGCTTTTGGCCGGGCTTTTTTCACCGTTTTTGCCTTTTTTACCTTTGCCACTACGGTTTTGGCCTCTTTCTTTACCTCTTTTTTCTGTTTTTGACTCAAATTATTCTTTAGTAAGAGGGCGGGCTTATAAAATTCATTTTCCTGTAAAATAATTCTCAGTTGCTCCTTGGCCTTGCCTGGTTTATCCATTTTGGCAAAAATATAGGCCAACAGGAAACGGGCCTTGAGCAAAGAGTTATTGTAAACCAGGCTCTCCTTGACCAGATTTTTAACTCTGGCATAACCTTTTTTATTCCCAGCTGATAGGTTCTCCAGGTCAAAGCCAGCCATCAAATACTTAATTTCCGCTTCCATGGCAGGCACCGCCAGTTGGTCGAATCTTATCTCTGCTTTAGCCTCGCTTAGGAATTTTTTGAATTTTTCAGTTTCGTTCACCTGACGGTAGTAATCGGCCACCGCCAGTTTTACGAGGGGCGGAAGGTTATCTGATGTATTGGTCAGTTTTTGGATAATATCGAAGCCCTGTCGAAGTTTATTCGCAGCCTGTTCCCGTAAATCATCTATTTGGGCGGCCATTTGTTTGCCCTGAATATTCAACTCCTCTTTAAGTGTAGAATCTGCTTTTTCATCCTTGTCCAATTCTTTTAGTTGATATTGTAGATCTCGGTAACTGTCCATGTAGAGCCGGCTTTGGGTCTTCAGGTAATCACTCCAATACATAAAAACGCTGGCTTTACCGATATTGGCCTGATGGTAATTGTTAGCCACTTTCAAGACGTGGTCAAATGTGGTCAAGGCATCCTGGTATTTGTCGGGTGTGCCTTTAAAGGTAATTTTTATACCGTGTTTATATTTCTCGATGGCCTCTT
>CAZTWC010000050.1:0-18097 GCA_964617105.1 uncultured Myxococcia bacterium | reverse complement strand
CACGGCAGTGTTTCAGTGGTGGATGTTTTGCGGGCCGAAGCAGCGGTTCAGGCTCAAAAAAGCGCCATATTAACCGCCAAAGAGAGTCTCTCACTGGCCCTTCAATCTTTGCGGCAAATCACAGGTAATCATAAAATTGTTGATATCAGGGAGCCAAAACCAACAAAAATCCCCCTTGTAGAGCCGAAAGCCCTGGCATCAAAGGCCCTCAAGCAGCGAAAAGATCTCCTTACGGCCCGCCATCAAAAGGCTCTGGCCGGAAAAATGATAACCGATGTCTACTATCAATACCTGCCGGTAATAGGAACTTCTGCCTCTATTACCGCCACCGAGTCCAGCGGTTTTTCCAGTGACAACTTTATCATCACCGCCATGATTAACCTCTCCTGGAGAATTTGGGACGGCGGCCTGCGCGAAATCGAACTTAAAGAAAAACAAAGCGGTCTTAGGCAGGCCAAACTGGCTATACAGGAGTTGGAGGAAAATATCCATTACCAGGTAACTGAAGTCTATATCAATATCGAAACCCTGCAAAAAAGTATAGAAGTGGCGGCCAAACAAGAGGATATTGCCGATCGGGTGGTTGAAAATGCAGAATTGCTCTACGAAACCGGCTTAACCGACAACCTGCAGGTATTGGATGCCATGACCAACCTGGCCAACGCCCGCCTCTACCGCATGGCCCGGGAACTGATGCTGGCCATGCAACTGGAGAAGTTAAAAATGGTTAGCGGGGCGAATCGGTAAAAGAATTCCCGGCATATTGACTCCGGTTACTATATTTCGCTCAAATGTAGACTTTTACCAGGTCCACTTCCTGGTGTTGCTCAGGACAAAAATCGTCACTTTTGATCAGCCGGCCGCCGGTTACTACGGCTGCCGCTTTTACTCCGCACAAGTGGTAGACCAAATGCCGGTAATCGGGAATATGAAAAAGAGCCAGATCGGCCCGCTTTCCTTTTTCAAGAGAACCTATATCCCCATCCCTCCCCAAAGCTTTGGCACCGCCCCAGGTTATGGCCTGCAGTACCTGATAAGGTGAAAGACCATACTTGATGGAGGCCAGACTGGCCATCATAGGCAAGTGGTAGCACATGCAGGATCCAGGGTTGAAGTCGGTAGCAATAGCCAAGGTCACTCCAGATTTCAGCAACTGTTTTACCGGAGTCTTAAACTCCTGGTTCAAAAACAGGTTACAGCCTGGTAACACCACCGCAGTTGTCCCGGCTTCGGCCAGGGCTTCTATCCCTTGCTGGTCAATCATCTCTAGATGATCCGCGGATAAGGCTTTAAATTTGGCGGCCAGCAGGCTGCCCCCAGAGTTGGTAAGTTGTTCGGCATGAACTTTGATCTTAAAACCAAGTTCCTGAGCACGCAACAGAATATCCTGGCTCTCTGCAGCACTGAAAGCGATCTGGTCACAAAAAATATCACAAATTTGGGCCAGATTACTCTCCATCACTTGTGGTAAAAACTGCTCCTTAACCATCTCCAAATAAACGGCCCGTTTATTACTCATCTCTTTGGGAACCGTATGCACTAAAAAAGTGGGCACCACTTTTAAGGTATGCAGCTGGCTCAATGCAGCAATCACCTCCAGCATTTTGTTTTCCGTGGCCCAATCGAGGCCATAGCCGCTTTTGATCTCCACAGTGGTTACGCCTAACTCCATCATCCGATCCAAAAAGAGGAGGGCTTTATTTACCAACTCCTCCTTGCCTGAACCACGGGTAGCCTCTACTGTAGACAAGATGCCGCCTCCGGCCTGGGCGATCTCCTGATAACTTTTCCCCTCCACCCGCATCTGAAACTCCTGCTCACGAAAACCGCCAAAAACCAGATGGGTGTGACAATCAACCAGGCCTGGCATTAAAACGTGACCGCTGGCATCCATTTGCAGATATCCATCTTCCTGGTCCAGATACTGCTGAGGCAGGTCACTATCTTTTCCCAGCCAGGCAATCCGGTCTTTCTCGGTCACCAGGGCCGCGTCTTCAATCACTGCATCTTTGTGACTGCCATCAGTTATGCCACTTTTGACCTGAGAAAAGGAGAGCATCTGCCGCACATGACGAAAAATAATACCGTTAAATCTACCATCATTTTCTGTATACATAGTCTTTATATTTCCATCCACTGTTATTAATAATTCAAACCAGGAATTAACACTCCCTTTTCAGTAGCCACCTGGGTGGCATCCTGATATCCAGCATCGTGATGCCTGATAATACCGGTTCCAGGATCGCTCTGGAGCACTAAACTCAATTTTTGTTCGCTCAATTCGCTGCCATCTGCCACCACCACCATACCGGCGTGCAGAGCATATCCAATACCCACCCCGCCGCCGTGGTGAACCGATACCCAGGAAGCGCCATTGACTGCATTGATTAGAGCATTTAATACCGGCCAATCGGCAATGGCGTCTGAGCCATCTTTCATGGACTCGGTTTCCCGATAGGGAGAAGCCACCGATCCGGTGTCCAGGTGGTCACGGCCAATGACAATGGGTGCTTTCAACTGGCCACTTTTTACCATCTGATTGAATTTCAATCCGGCTTTGACCCGATCACCATAGCCCAGCCAACATATCCGGCAAGGCAGTCCCTGAAAGTGAACCTGCTTTTGGGCCATCTCCAGCCAATGAAGCAAAGACTTGTCCTGGGGAAACAGTTCCTTAATTGCCCGGTCAGTCTGAAAAATATCCTCTGGATCACCAGATAGAGCAGCCCAACGGAAAGGTCCTTTGCCCTGGCAAAAGAGCGGCCTTATAAAGGCGGGAACAAATCCGGGAAAATCAAAGGCGTTCTCTACTCCGGCCTTCTGGGCCATAGTTCTGATATTGTTGCCATAATCAAAAACCACAGCTCCCGCCTTTTGCAGATCCAACATAGCCTGCACATGAACAGCCACCGATTGGAAAGCCCGCTTTAGATATTCATCAGAATCGCTCTGCCGTAACTGTGCCGCCTGCTCTACATCCAATCCTGAGGGAATATAGCCGTTTAGCATATCGTGAGATGAAGTCTGGTCGGTAACTATATCGGGAATCACCTGGCGCCGGACCAATTCGGGATAGATATCAGCAGCATTGGCCAACAGCCCCACCGAAAGCGGCTTTTTGTCTTTTTTGGCCTGCATCACCCAGTCCAGAGCCTGATCCAGGTTATCGGTAGACTTCATGCAGTATCCGGTTTGAATACGTTTTTCTATCCGCTGAGGATTGACTTCCACCCCCAAAAAAACCGCTTCTGCCATGGTGGCGCTCAATGGTTGGGCGCCGCCCATGCCGCCCAAACCGGCAGAGAGGATAAACTTGCCCCGTAAATCGCCCTGAAAATGCTGGCGTCCAGCTTCTACAAAGGTTTCATAGGTACCCTGCAGAATACCTTGGCTGCCGATGTAGATCCAGGAACCAGCCGTCATTTGACCGTACATGGTCAAACCCTGCCGCTCCAATTCCCTGAACTTCTCCCAGGTAGCCCAGGCCGGCACCAGCAAGGCATTAGCAATTATCACCCGGGGTGCGAAAGGGTGTGACTGGATCACGCCCACCGGTTTTCCCGACTGTATAAGCAGAGTCTGATCTTCCTCTAATTTCTTAAGACTATGCACTATCTGGTCAAAAGCCTGCCAATTCCTGGCCGCCTTGCCACTGCCGCCATAAACTACCAACTCATCCGGATTCTCAGCCACCTCTGGATCCAAATTATTCATCAGCATTCGCATGGCTGCTTCCTGGATCCATCCTTTGCAACTAATATTCGGCCCAGTGGGCGCTTTAATGGTTCTGCTCATAATTTACCTCACCTTCTAAAAGTCATTTTTAAAATACTATAAACAATAGACCGGTTTGGCAATCACTTTTTTATTGTCAACAGATCAGAAGCAACTGGTAATCACTGTCTAGTAAAAATCTCCTTCGAGCAAACCTTTAAGATTACTCATAACAGTTGAAATTTAACTATAGATGAGATAAGTTTCTCTTTTAACACTTGCTAACTAGTTCCTGTCCGAGAGATCACTTTAGGATAGTAACTAAATCAAGGAGGCATATCATGAGCGGGTGGAAAGATAGAAAGAAAGAGGACCAGGAACTGAAAAATAAGATCAGCGACCTGGGACTGCTGATCGTTGACGATGAGGAAGCCATACTGGAATCTTTGGGCGAACTCTTTAAAAACCAACTAAAAGTCTATACTGCCAACTCGGGAGAGGAAGCCATGGAGTTGTTTAATAAACACCGGCCCCAACTGATCCTCTCTGACCAGCGGATGCCGGATATTACCGGTATTGAACTGATCTCCGAAATTAAAAAATTGGAGCCCAACACTATCCGTATTCTGATTACCGGGTACAGCGATATCGAAGCGGTAATTACCGCGGTGAACGAACAATTGCTCTACAAATATGTAACCAAACCCTGGAACAATAAAGAACTAACTGAAATAATAATGGAAGGCGCCCGGAAATACCTGATTGACTGCGGTCTCCTTCGGGAAGATCTACCCATCTATTTTTAGTTATTTAGTTATTTAGTTATAAGGAATAATTCCTATGAAGTTAACAGAAATCGCTAAAATAGCCGAAGGTCATAAATACAGCACCGAATCGCTATTGATCCATATGACAGATCCTCAGGGAGCTGGTCCTCTGGTGCCGGATATCGTAACTTCCTCTATTTTTCAATCAAAGGATTGCGAAGATTTGGCCGACAGTTTTGCCTCTCTGGTCAATGCTGATCCGGAGAGGGAGAAAAAGATCCCCAGAGGAGCCGCCAATATCTATCCCAGGCTAGGCACCCCTCTGGAGTTGATGACCGGTAAGGCGCTGGCAACCCTGGAAGGTGGTGATGTGGGATTGATGTTCGCCGATGGCATGAGCGCCATCCGGGCCTGCACCTTGTTTAGAGCCCACAAGAATGCCGAGTTTATTATTGGCGTGCCGGTCTACGGTTGCACAGACAATCTTTTTACCGGTGTTTTCCGTAACCTTGGGCTAAAAGTCCATTTTGTGGATCTGAGCCAGGATCCGTTAAAAATCAAGGAGTTATTCAACCGTCAAACCAGAGTGGTATATTTTGAAACCCTGGCTAATCCTTCTCTTAGAATAGTGGATATCGAGGCGCTAAAAGAGATGCTCCGGGAAGAAAACCAGTCACGGAACCCAGAGGAGAGGATTACCTTGATAGTGGACAACACCTTTGCTACGCCCTATTGCTGTAACCCCTTAAAAATAGGAGCCCCTCTGGAAGATATGATCGTCTTGCACAGCACTACCAAGGGGCTTAACGGTTTTGCCTCCGGGCTGGGCGGTGTAGCCATTGTCCCCTGGAAATACTGGAAATCTCTGTTCCTGTTCCGCAAAGATACCGGCGGCACTTGCAGCGGCTTTGATCTCCACTCTCTGCTCACCAAGTCAATTAAAACCCTGGCCCTTAGAGTGCGCAAGATGCAAGAAAACGCCGCCCTTCTGGCCCAACTGCTTGAAGAACATCCAGCGGTACAGGAGACTATCTATCCCGGGCTACCATCCTTTAAACAACATGACCTGGCCAAAAAAATCCTGCGCGACTGGCACGGCGAATTCGCCCCCGGTCATATGATCTCTGTGGTGATGACAGGTCAAAACGATGAAGAGCGCGAGAAGGCAGGTCACCTGCTGATTAATTTCTTGGCAGAAAAATCATCCATCTATATCTCCGCTGTCAGCCTGGGCTATATCGGTACCCTGGTAGAAGACCCCAACAGTGGCACCCACTCGGCCATGTCTGCCCAGGAACGGGAACTTAAAGGGATCCCCCGCGGATTGATCAGGTTCTCAGTTGGTATAGAAGAAAGCAAAGACCTGTTAGTGGATATGTATAAAGCCTTAGAATACGTGGGCCTTCAGATGGGGAGAAAATAACATGAACCTGAAAATTGTTTTTGGGAGTTTAATTTGCTCTCTACTCATTTTTCTTACCGGTTTTCCCTTGTCTGCCCAGGAGGAGATATTGCGCATCAAGCCATCGGTGGTGAAAATATACACGGTGCTGCAACAGCCAGATTTCCATAGCCCCTGGAAAATGAAAGTGGAACAAAAGGTGGGCGGCACCGGGTTTTATATCGGCAATAACCATATCATAACTAATGCCCATGTGGTTTCAGACGGCCATTATATTCTGGTCCACAGTGATGACAACCCTAAAAAAGTAAAGGCAAAAGTGGTCCATTTGGCCCACGACTGCGACCTGGCTCTGATCAAAGTTGAGGAAAAAGACTATTTTAAAGGAGCCTCTCCGCTGCAGTTGGGTGACCTACCGGAACTCAACACCGAGGTTATCACTGTAGGCTATCCTATTGGCGGCAGTCGCCTTTCCATCACCAGAGGAGTGGTTTCCCGCATAGAGAACAACACTTTTTACCATTCCGGCTGGGACGCCCACTTGACCATCCAGACCGACGCCGCCATTAACCCGGGCAACAGCGGCGGTCCAGTGATCCAACACAATAAGGTAGTGGGGGTGGCTTTTCAAAACCTGCCCGGAGCCGAAAACCTGGGCTATGTGATCCCCACTACTGTGGTAAAGAGATTTTTAACCGATATCGAGGATGGCAAATACGATGGGTACGTAGAGTTGGGTATAGTCTGGCTGCCAGATATTCTACGTAATCAGGGCCTAAAAAAATGGATTGACGCCAGCAACAGCCAAAACGGTATCTTGCTGATGGATTTCCTCTACAATGTTGATACCCACCAGTATCTCATGCCCCACGACCTGATCACCCATATCGATGGCCATCCTATTGCCAACGATGGCTCTATAAAATACAAAAACGGCAGTAACATGCGTTTCGATGAAATTATTGAGAGAAAACTCTCTGGCAACCAGGTAAAATTTGATGGAATCAGGAAAGGAAAAAAGTTTAGTCAATCCTTCAGCCTCTTCCCGCCCCGCTTCAGTCTAAAACAGAGAAACACTTACCAGCAGAGGCCTCGCTATTTTATTTTTGCCGGGCTGGTCTTCATCTCCCTGACCAAAGGTTACCTGAATACTCTAAAAAGAGGCTACAACCTGTGGGATCCAAATTATGCCCGTATTCTATACTATTTTGATCATTTCTATTCCGATCAACTCCACCAACGATTTAAAGACGTGGTGGTGATGTCCAGAAGACTTCCTCACAATATTAATACATATATTACCGGACGGGAAAACGCGGTGGTGGCTAAAGCCAATGGCCAAGAGATAAACTCTTTTAGCAAACTGGTGGAGGCACTGGAAAAACCTAAGGGTTCTTTCCATGTTATTGAGTTCGAGGGGAGGACGCCACCTATAATCCTGGATGTAGAAAAAGTTAAGCAATCAAACCAGACTATTCTGAAAAGATACGGCATAGCCAAAGATCGTTACCTGGAAGGTGATTTATGAGATTATCCATTTTGTTCTTTCTGCTGGCTTTTATATCACTTTTGGCCATTGGCGGGAGGACTCTGGCTGCAGACCAGGATAAATCAGCCGGCCAGGAAACCGGTAAACCGGTTGAAGACTCCAGCCTCCTGGCAATTCACGTGACCTCTCAATCTTACAACAACCACACCCCCTGGCTTAAACAGAGTATTTTAACCCGTACCTATCTGGGAGTATTGGTAGGTAAAAATCAAATATTGGTTACGGCCTCCGCTCTACGGAATCATACTCTTATAGAGGTGCAACTAATCGGTGAAAGTCAAGAAAGACTGGCAGCAAAAGTAGTTTTGTGTGATTACATTGGCGACCTGGCCCTGCTGGAAGTTAATAAGCCTGACAAAATCGCTGCTCTGCAGCCTATGCCTTTGGCTACTCGGGTGGACAAAACCAAAGATGTCAATATCTTCAAATGGCATCCGGTGGAGATGTATGAAGCCTCCCCGGGAAAAATCAAAAAAATGAAAGTTGTACCCTCTTATATCAGCAAATTACCCCTGTCGGCATTTCTGGTTGAAGCCAACCTCTCCTCCTATAGCGGCGGCAAGTATTCGCTGCCGGTTACCCAGAGCGGCAAGTTATTGGGTCTATCCTCAGGTGGAGTGTACCGTAACCAACCGCTAAAAATAATTCCTGCCGCCCACATAAAACATTTTATCGATGACCTGACCCAGGGTGATTACCGCGGTTTTCCCCATCTGGGTATTATCTATACCGATCTAAAGGACCCAAATACCCGCCAATGGCTGAAATTACCCCAAAATAGTGGCGGCGTATGGATACAAAAAGTGCTACCCGGCACCTCCGCCTATCCGCACCTTAAAAAAGGTGATGTTATCTTGAAAGTTGAGGGTAAAAATATTGATACCCGCGGCTATTATCAAGATAAAGAGTGGGGGCGCCTGCGATTTCCGGCCCTGATTACCGGCAAACTGGTGGGGGACAAATTGGACCTGACCATCTTCAGGCAAGGTAAAGAGATAAAAATGACCTTAAAACTCCAACCTTTTAAGCCAAACCTTACTTTGATTCCCCGCTATCTATATGATCGACCGGTGAATTATCTTTTTTACGCCGGTTTCCTGTTCCAGGAGTTGACCCGAGGCTATTTGCAACGCACTTGGAACTGGGGGTGGGAGTTAGCCAACTCTCATTATTATTATATACTCCATTCAAAAAACTACCCTACTTTACCAAAACAAAAACGAGTGGTATTTTTAAACCGGGTTTTTCCCCATAAGATCAATCACGGATACGAAGGCCTGAAAAACTGCCTGGTAAAGAGTATTAACCAACATCAAATTCACTCCATCGGGCAAATCCAGGAGGCTTTGAAATCCTACACCAAGGGGGGAGTTCAGGTGTTTAATCTTAAATGTGCTTACAGCAACGTTACCGTGTTTGTAGACGCCCATGCAGCCCAAAGCCTAAATGGCCAAATCAGAAAAAACTACGACATCCCCAAATCTTCCTTTATCCAGGAGTATAAGTAGCAGTTCCGAAGATTCACTTCGTTGCGAGAATTGCCTCGGGTTTTCGGACGGGAACTATCTAAAATGTTCTGGAGGGTCTGAAAGAGAGAATTGAACTTTTGGCGTGGCGAACTACGTAATATGAGGTATTGCCTAACAGCAAATCCATGAGGTAACTAGTGCGGCCATGACTACCCACAGCAATTAGATCTGCCCCTAACTTTTCAGCATACTTAAGAATCTCTTCTGCCGGTTTACCGTGAGAATCCTGGGTATAGATTTCTATATCAGAGAGTTTCTCTTCCGATAAAAAGTGACTAAAATCATCCTTTGACTTGGCCAGCAGCCGGTCCAGCAGATCGGTTTTTTCCAATTGACCATCTAAAAAACGGCCTGTTTCAGTATCGATTACATTCAACAGGGTAATAGTAGAACCAAAATGGTGAGCGAACTCCAGCATAAACCTGAAAGTACGCTTGGAGTGATCGGAAAAATCTATGGCCACCAGGATTTTCTTAAAACAGTATCTTTCCATCTGCTGGTCGCGGATGGATAAAACCGGACAGGGAGCATTTTGCACGAGCTTATAGGAGGTCATACCCAGGATGTGACGGGCGATTTTTTTAGTTATCCCCCGGTTAGTGAGTAGAATCAAGTCGCTCTTCTCCCTTATAGATGCCCGGAGAATCTCGAAAAAGGGGATTCCCTCTTTCACCTCGGTTTTATACTTGAGTCCTTTCATATTAAAAGAGTTAACCAGGTCATCCAGTTTTTGCTTGGTTTCTAAAACAATACGAGTATGAACATTGTGGTAAATATTCTGGGGCACAAAGGTATGAGTAAGAGTTTCCGATTGAATCGGTTTTATCACCGACAGAAAATGGATGGGCACGTCAAATTTTTTTGCCAGTTCAATCGCCCATAAAGGAGAATATTTTAAGGGAGAACTGATATCAATAGGTACTAATATTGAATTTTTTATCATGGTTGTCCAACCACCCTTCGCCCTTAGATATCCAGATTTTTTACTCTTAGAGCATTAGTTTGAATAAAATCCCGCCTCGGTTCTACAGCGTCACCCATTAGTATAGTAAATATTTCGTCGGCCTGCACCGCATCATCCACTTTTACCTGTAAAAAGGTCCGGTTAGTGGGGTTCATGGTGGTTTCCCATAACTGTTCAGGGTTCATTTCACCCAAGCCTTTGTAGCGTTGGATAACCATCCCCTTTTTGGCTAAAGTCAAAATATGGTCGTAAATTTCGATGAAATTACTAAAAAACAACTCTTCCCCATCTTTAAAAATAATGTAGTAAGGTGGGTGACCAAAATGGCGAAGTAGTTCCGCTTTTACCCTCAACTCCCGGTACTCCGGGGAATTGAGCAGTTCATGATCGATTCGGGTTACCTGCTGGCGGCCACTGTCAAAACTGGTAATATCAATATAGAAACTATTATATTCATTGTCATATTCAAACTGGCAGCTGATTGGTATTTTATCTCCGTAACTCTGGCGGAGATAATTTTCGGTTTTTTTCATCTCCGCCTCTAATCCACCCCGATCTTCCAATTTTTCCCGGTCCAATCGGCTGGCCATAACCACTGCTTCCAGTACCCGTTTGTCTCCTACTTGACCGAGCCGATCCAGCACTTTTGTAAAAGAGGCTATATTGCTGACAAAGAGTTTGAACTGGTTTCCAGTTATCTCCTCATTCTCTGCGCTTTTAACTTTAAACTCTTCGGCGGCATTGTCCAGGAGGAAGGACTCCATTTTGCCCTCATCCTCAATATAGACCTCTTTTTTACCCCGCTTTACTCTAAACAGAGGCGGCTGAGCAATAAAAAGGTGGCCACGATCGATCAATTCCGGCATCTGCCGGTAAAAAAAAGTAAGAATCAGGGTGCGGATATGGCTGCCGTCAACATCAGCATCGGTCATAATCACCACCTTGTGGTAGCGCAACTTCTCTATATCGTAGTCTTCAGAACCAATTCCAGTGCCCAGGGCAGAGATTATCATGGTTATCTCATTGGAGGTGAGCATCTTGTCGAATCTGGCCTTCTCTACGTTTAATATTTTACCTTTTAAGGGGAGTATGGCCTGAAATTTCCGGTCCCGCCCCTGTTTGGCAGAACCGCCTGCAGAATCACCCTCAACAATATATAACTCGCAATTGACCGGATCCTTTTCCTGGCAATCAGCCAATTTCCCCGGTAAAATGGAGTTGTACTCCAGAGCACTTTTTCTCCGGGTCAAATCTCGAGCCCGCTTGGCCGCTAACCTGGCCCGGTAAGATTCGGTCGCTTTTTGGATGATACACTTAGCCACCTGAGGATTTTCCTCTAAAAAATAGCCCAGTTTTTCATTAAAAAGTTGCTCCACCATCCCCTTAATCTCGGTATTTCCCAGTTTGGTCTTAGTTTGCCCTTCAAACTGGGGATTAGGATATTTGATCGAGATTACTCCCGTCATCCCCTCGCGAATATCTTCACCACTTAAATTCTGCGCCTGGGCCTCTTTCACCGACTTGAGCAAATTATTGGTCTGAGCATAGTTATTGATGGTGCGGGTAAGAGCCGACTTAAAACCGCTAAGATGGCTGCCGCCTTCTATTGTGTTGATATTATTGGCAAACGAAAAAATCTTCTCGTTATAACCATCGTTGTATTGCAAAGCGATCTCCAACTCCAGAGTTCCCGTCTTGCCCGTAATATAAATAGGATTAGGGTGCAGGACATTGCGATTTTTATTCAAATGTTCTACAAAAGACTTTATTCCCCCTTCGTACACGAATTTGTGACTCTTCTCGGAACGTTGATCAAAAATGCTAATCCTCAGCCCCTTGTTTAAAAAACTTAATTCCCGCAGCCGCTTAGAGAGAATATCGAAATTATACTCTAAAACATCAAATACTTCTGGATCGGGTTTGAACTTAATGGTAGTGCCGGTCCTGGAAGTGTTGCCCCTGGCCTCCAGGGGGCCAAGAGGTTTCCCCCGCTTATATTCCTGACGATAGACTTTGTTGTCCCTGCGAATCTCTAATAGCAAGAGTTCACTCAAAGCATTTACCACGCTGACTCCTACCCCGTGCAGACCACCTGAGATTTTATAACTTTCACTATCAAATTTTCCACCGGCGTGCAGGGTGGTCATAACCACTTCGGCTGCTGACTTTTGCTCCTCCTGGTGAAAATCCACTGGGATTCCCCGGCCGTCATCGCTAATCGTAATAGTGTTGTCAATATGGATGGTAACATCTATTTCGCTACAGTGCCCGGCCAAAGCTTCGTCCACGCTGTTATCAACCACTTCATAGACCAGGTGATGCAACCCCACCTCACCGGTGGAACCAATATACATGGCCGGTCTTACTCTAACTCCGTCCAGCCCTTTTTGAACTTTGATATCTTTGGCGTCGTATCTGCAATTCTTCAGTCCGTTAGTTTCCTTTTCCTGTTCCAATTTGCCTCCCTATTGAAAATCGATCTTCGCTGGTTGCTTCTGGTTGGTGTGAGCATTCCCCACCATCAATTTGGCCAAGTAGGGATCGAAAATAATGCTGCCCCATTAAAAATAAATTCAACCTCTTATTTTACTAAATTTTGTGGTAATTTGCAACCGGTGACCGAACGTTTTTTTTCTCTTTACTTGCCACATAATTATTGATATTATTGGGAAAATTTAATCGTCAGTTTGTATAGGTAACCAATAAATGAAAAAAACTAAAATCCCTCTGGTAATCGCCCTGCTACTGGCTGCTATCGCCGGATTAATGACCTGGTCATCCATCAAAGAAAAAAAGAAAGAGATAGAGAGAGGTTGGGGGCTAACCGAAGTGCTGGTGTACGACACCGACTTGATTGAGGGCTCAACCCTGGACAACAATATGATCAGCAAACGGGGGATACCGGAACAATTTGTTACTAACAGCGTGATTACCCCCGATAACTTGCGTTTTATCGTGGGCCAACGCCTGAATGTACCTGTAAAAGCCGGCGACTCCATTCTGTGGACACAAATACAAAGCGGCCAGGAGTTGGAAAAACTATCCAACACCATCCCCAAATCTTTCCGGGCAGTTTCTATACGAGTAAATGCCGAATCTTCGGTGAGCCAGCATATCAGACCCAACGATCATGTGGATATAATCGGTATTTTCAGGGATCCGGAAACCAGGGATATGACCGCAGTCAACCTGCTGCAAAACCTGATCGTACTCAACACCGGTCAAATAACCCAAAGAACCAACCTTAACCTCCTCCCGGAGGGACAAAAATTCTACTCCACCATTTCGCTGCTGGTTTTACCGGAAGAAGCGGAGATGCTGGTGCTAAGCCAGGAGTTGGGTAACATCTATCTTACCCTGCGCAATAGTGAAGATATAGATATTCAGGAAGACAGAGGTAAAACCACCCTCAACACCCTGCTAACCGGTGAAAGAGGAAAAAAATTGGAAAAAAAACGGTTTAACTATATCGAAGTTATCAGAGGCAATATTAACGGCAAAAACAAGATACCCTGAGGGGCAAAAAATTATGGGCGGCATTATAGCCATATCTATTTTTCTGGCAGTTTTTATCGCAACTCTGCTGGTCTATTACACCATTAAAGACGCTATCCAGACTTACAAAGAGCGTTACGATATCCAGTCCATCGAAGATATCACCAATATCGCCTTGTTCATTGACCGCCGCAGCCTGCTCACTCTTAATCTGGCTGCCATGCTTATGGGAATAATGGGCGGATTGCTGTTCATTCACACTGCCGGGGCTATTTTACTGGGAGCCGGCTTCTTTTTCATCCCCTATATACTTATTAACTATTATCAAAAAAAACGGGTGAAAAAATTCAACCTGCAACTGGTTGATGCTCTATCCATGATGTCCAACTGTTTCAAAGCAGGGCTAACTTTTCAACAGGCCATGGATCACCTGGTCAAGGAGTTCCAGGCTCCTTTGGCTCTGGAGTTCGACCTGACCCTGAAAGAGCTTCGGCTAGGGGTTTCTCTGGATGACGCTCTGGACGAGATGGTTAAACGAGTGGGAAGTGAAGATCTCGAACTGCTGGTAACCTCCACCAATATCTCCCGCCAAATGGGAGGAAATCTGGCCGAAATATTTGATTTAATTGCCGCCACCATCAGAGAACGATTCAGGCTGGAGGGCAAAGTGCAATCTCTCACTGCTCAGGGAAAACTTCAGGGAATAATTGTTTCGCTACTCCCTTTAGCTCTGGGTTTGTTCATGTATTTGTACCGCCCTGACCTGATGGTGCCCATGCTTAACCACTGGTTCGGATGGATGTTGATTGCCGTTATCATTGTAATGGAAATTATCGGGATGATATTGATAAGACGAATTGTTAATATCCCTATATAAGAGAAGAGAGCCGGGGATTTTATTCCCGGGTTAAAAAAATGGAATTTTACCTGATCCCAATAATTGTCTTCCTGGCCGTTTTTTTTGCAGTATATGCCCTGTTGCCCGAAGATTTTTCCCTCAAGTTAGGGGCTAAAGAGGATAAATATTCCCCCATTGACAATAATAAAATAATCCAGTGGCTAAGTAAATTGAACCAGCGAATAGTATGGCGGAAATACTCCAAAAAATACCAACGAAAATTTGTTCTCTCAGGCTTGCCTGGTAAGATGGCGCCGGAGGAGTTCATGGCCCTTCAACAGATAACCGGGCTTTTGGGAGGGATACTGGGGCTGGTTATGTCGATTGCCCTGGAAACATCACTGAGCACCACCTTAATCTTTATCCCAGTGGGATTGATTATCCCCATTTTATGGCTTAACGATCTGATAAAAAAAAGACAATGGCAAATAAGTATCGATCTACCCTTTGATCTCGATCTGCTCACCCTCTCAGTGGAAGCAGGTCTGGACTTTGGCGCTGCGGTAGGCAAGGTGGTGGAAAAAGGACGGGAAGGCCCTTTGAAAGATGAGTTCAATGTTTTACTCAACCACCTGAAGATGGGGGAAACCCGTCATGAGGCGCTCAAAGCCCTGACCGAACGGATCGGCCTGAGTTCGGTTGACACCTTTGCAGCTGCCCTGATCCAGGCAGACAGAATGGGGACGCCCCTGGGAAACATCCTGAGGATTATCTCATCACAGATGAGAACCCAAAGGAGCCAGCGAGCGGAAAAACTGGCCGCCGAAGCACCGGTCAAGTTGCTTTTCCCATTGGTATTCTTCATTTTTCCTAATGTATTCCTTGTCCTTTTCGGGCCCATGGTATTTAAAATAATGTTCCAGGTTATGCAATGAACAGTTTGAATTTCCGTCTAGACGTCCTGGTTGATGGCAAAATAATCGACCAGTTTACCTCTCAAAAACTCCCCCTGCTGCTGGGCCGCTCAGAGAATATGGACCTGGTGTTAGATTTCAATGGGATATCACGTAAGCATGCAACTTTAGCGCAACTGAGTGGAGAGATATATATTGAAGATATGGCCAGCACCAACGGCACCTGGGTAAATGATAAAAAAATCGACCGGGTAATGTTAAGGGAGGGAGACCAGATCAAACTGGGCGATGCCGTGTTAATATTTAGGCGGGAAAAATCACTCGCCCTGGATAAAGAGGATGAAAAACCTGAAAGAAAACCAATTTTTACCAAAAAAAGTATCGTGATACTGGTTATAGTTGGGGTTCTGCTATTATCCATAACCTTATTCAGGCAAAACAAAAAGTTTACATCAGATCACTCAAACCAGATCTTTCCTCTCTCTGCCGTACCTTCCGAGGTATCTTACGGTCAGGGAAACGTGCAGGTCCGAAGTTACAGCCAGGCCCAGTTCACCTTTAAATATCAAAATGGACGGGCTACCCTGCACTTTACTGCCGGTTCCATCGACTTCTCCAATGAACTGGAGGTCCTGCTCAATGGCAAGCGTATCTGTTTTGCTCCCCTGGCCATAGGCACATGGATCAGTGGAATCTCTATTCCTCTTCCCAGAGAATTACTAAACCTTGAAGAAAAAAACTTGCTGGTGTTTAACAATACTTTCAATCCACCCAAAAAAGAGAGATGGGGGATTGCCCAGATTTATGTGACCGAAGACCCTCTCCCCAGCCCAAATCCAGCCCAGGCCCGCAGCCTGTTTCTTTTGGCGGATAAAACTTTTCGAGCCGCTAAAATCCACCTGAGTAACCGGTATAAAGCCTTAAATTATTATAGGCAGTGCCGCGACTTTTTAGAACTTTTATCGGAGAGGCCAGATATCTATTTTGAAGCCCTGGACAAAATTAAAGAGATTGAACAGGATATCCAGTCAGCCTATAATTTAAAAATGTTTACAGTTCGAAAAGCCATCCAGTTTAACCAGTTTCAATTGGCGGTAAAAACCCTGAAGGAGATCACCATCCTCATTCCCGACATCAACGATTACCGCAATGTGGAAGCCAGAGACAACATTGAACAGTATAAAGAGTTCGCAGCCGAAGAATACGAGCGGAAACAACAGTTCCAGGGGAGGGGAAACCAATACCCTGGCAGGCCATAGATGATAACGATGGAACTAGATTATTATGTGAAGGGATAGTTATGAAAGCAAAATTGAGTCAAAAAAATTTCCAAAAAGCGCAGCAATTTATCCCCGGCGGTGTTAACAGCCCGGTTCGAGCCTTCAAGGCAGTAGAGATGGACCCTTTGTATATATGTCGGGGAGAGGGTAGCAAAATTTATGATGCTGACGGTAATGTTTATATCGATTATGTGGCGGCCTTTGGCCCGCTAATTATGGGGCATGTTAATCCTGAAGTCCTGGCCCAGGTGGAAAAGTCGATAAAACAAGGGTTTGCCTTTGGTTCACCTACCCAACTTGAAACCCAATTGGCCCAACAGATCTGCTCTCGAATAGCGTCTATTCAGATGATCAGGATGGTCAACAGCGGCACCGAGGCCACCATGAGCGCCATCAGACTGGCCCGGGCCTATACCGGACGCAATCTGATTATCAAATGCGATGGCCACTATCACGGCCACTGTGACAGCCTGCTGGCCAAGGCCGGTTCCGGACCAACCACCCTGGGACTGCCGGATAGTCCCGGCGTGCCTGAGGCCTTCACCCAAAATACTATTACTATCCCTTTCAATGATATAAAAGCCGCGGAAACGGTCTTTGACTGCTATAGCGATGATATCGCCGCCATTATCTTGGAACCAGTGCCGGGCAATATGGGGGTTGTCCTTCCCAGACCTGGCTTTTTACAAAAATTGCACCTTATTACCCAACAAAATAAGGCCTTGCTTATCTTTGATGAAGTGATGTCAGGATTTAGAGTAGCCCCTGGAGGCGCTCAGGCTCTGTTCAAAATAGAACCAGATCTCACCTGTCTTGGTAAAATCATTGGCGGTGGCTTTCCGGTGGGCGCTTACGGCGGCAAAAAAGAGATTATGGAGATGGTGGCTCCTTGCGGTCCAGTTTACCAGGCCGGAACCCTATCCGGCAATCCGGTAGCAATGACCGCAGGCCTGGCCACCTTGCAGTTGTTGCAGCAAGAGGATATCTATACCCAGTTGGAGAAAAAAACCGCCTACCTGAAAGAGGGACTCCTCAACGCTGCCCGGAAAAATGGCTTCCAGGTCACCTGTAACTCAATCGGCTCAATGTTCACTCTATTTTTCAGTGAAAAAGAGATCACCAATTACCAGGATGTGCTCAAATGTGACCGGAATTTGTTCGGCCGCTACTTTAGGGGCATGATTGAGCGGGGGATCTACCTGCCGCCCTCCCAGTTTGAGGCAGCATTCATTTCTGCGGCTCACAGCGATAAAGATATTGAACGCACCATAGACGCGGCCAAAGAAGTCTTAGCCGAGCTATAATTTTTTTTTGATTGACTCCCATCTAAAATTATGATAAATAGCTCTTACTTTAAAGTATGGATAAAGATAACAAAAATGATGAGGGTTTCCGGCAAATAGCCCCTTACTGGGTATTGGGTTCAAACATAGCCGGATATATGGTGGTCGGAATGGCCGGAGGATATTACCTGGATAACTATCTATCCACCTCACCCTGGTTTTTGTTATTCGGCTCCTTTTTAGGTATGTTTGGCTCTTTCATTAGTATTATAAATATTGCCACCCGAAAACCACATAAGCCCTCGGGAAGCAACAGCGAGTCTAAAAAAGGAGACCAAAAAGGAGGTTAAGAAAATAGGAGA
>CAZTWC010000049.1:17202-18272 GCA_964617105.1 uncultured Myxococcia bacterium | reverse complement strand
GGGCAAATATGCTGGCATGCAGTCTTATCGAGTGCTTTGCATCCATCACATTTTTCAGAAATAACATAACTAGGCATTCTCTTCCTCCTTACTGAAAGTTAAGTTGTTACTACAGATCTAAACTCTGTAAATCAAATTATACCTTATTAAAATGAACTAAATCTAAGGTTGTCGAGAGTAGTGCAGATACAAGGCGCGCTAAACAATTTAACCGCAGGCGTATGAATAATACGTTGAGGATTAAATTTTTTAGCGCAACGCCGTAGATGCGCTGCTATCGACAACCGACAGTACACTATTTTTTCTCCACATCACCGGTGGCAGCCTGATGCAATTTAACCTCTACCTTGTCCTCTTCTCTCAGGCTTTGATAGTACTCTTTGAGTACTACTAAAACTTCGGCACGGCTGAAATCTTCGGGGATATCTTTACCCTCGGAGAGAGACTTGCGCAGCATGGTGCCGCTCAGGAGCAGACGGTCCTCTTTGCCATGGGGGCAGGTTCTCATGGAAGCCATACCGCGGCATTTGTAGCACCAGAAAGTCCAGTCGATGTTCAAGGGTTTGGTTATCAGAGCGTTTTCAGGAATCTCGTTGAAAATTTTCTGGGCGTCAAAGGGACCATAGTAATTGCCCACACCGGCATGGTCGCGGCCAATAATCATGTGGCTACATCCGTAGTTTTGACGGAAGGCTGCATGAAGCAGGGCTTCCCTGGGACCGGCGTAGCGCATTTCCATGGGATAACCACCAGTTACTACGGTGTTATTAACGAAATAGTTATCTACTAACACGTTGATGGCTTTAACTCTAACGTCTGCAGGGATGTCACCGGGTTTCAATTTGCCAACCAACTGGTGAATAAACAGGCCATCACACACTTCCACAGCGATTTTGGCCAAATACTCATGAGAGCGGTGCATAGGGTTACGCAACTGAAGTGCGGCCACTGTGTTCCAGCCTTTATCTTCAAAATTCTTGCGGGATTCCGCCGGGCGGACATAGATATCTTTGAATTTATCGGGATAGTAGCTCTCGCTCAGCACCTTGATGGGACCAGCCAGGTTAATC
>CAZTWC010000049.1:12614-17192 GCA_964617105.1 uncultured Myxococcia bacterium | reverse complement strand
CGCTTTTTGACCCATAACTTTGGCCACGCCCGGATGTTCCATATCGTTGGTGGTAAAAATTTGTTTGCACTCGTATTCTTTGTCGATAGTGTATTTTTCGGTTACCTTCATGGTAGCGATAATTTCATTGGTTTCACTATCTTGCAGAGCTACTTCTTCGTTGGCATTGATGCCATCTGCCACATCTTTATCAGCCGACAGAGTGATGGGGATGGGCCAGAAAGTGCCATCGGCCATTATGAACTTTTCACAAACACCTTTCCAGTCAGCTTCACTCATAAAGCCATCTAGCGGAGTGAAAGCACCTATGCCCATCATAACGACATCTGATGTCTCACGAGTGGTCATAGGGATCTTTTTCAGACCCTGGGCTTTTTTTGTTTCATTCTTAAGTTCAGCGCCCACCAGCAATAATGGTTTTAAAACTTTTTCTTTTCCATGGGGTGGAACCAGTGCCATATCTTCCTCCTAACGTTTCGAGTTAATTAAAGGTTATAAAATTCGTCATTAACACTAATACTTACAAAATAAATATCGGCTATTAGCCTTTATTATCAATGGTCCGAACGGCATTATTACACGAGAAATTACTCCATGTCAACATATATTATTTGTTGCTAACGTTTTTCTGAATTTTGACTGTTTTTTGTTTCCAGTCATTGATTTTCAAATCTAATTTAACTATACTTATTTGTTTATGGTATTTCTAAAAGGTCTATTGGCGCTTTAATATTCCGGTATTTCAATGCCGGCTAATCTACTACCGTTTAAGCGATAAAAAATTATTAGGAGAAAAAATGTCATACCGATTTTCCCAAATAGACGAACTGGTCATTAACACGATCAGAATACTATCTATCGAAGCCATCCAACGGGCAAATTCTGGACATCCAGGTTTACCCCTGGGAGATTCGCCCCTGGCCTATTTAATCTGGAGCAAATTTCTGAAATTTAACCCAGACAATCCTTTGTGGCCTAACCGGGACCGATTCATCCTCTCGGCTGGACATGGTTCTTCCATGCTCTACTCGCTACTGCACCTTTTCGGTTACAATATCAGCCTTGAGGATTTGAAAAACTTCCGGCAACTGGGAAGCAAAACTCCGGGACACCCGGAGTATGACCCGCAATTGGGCATTGAAATGACCACCGGCCCTTTGGGGCAGGGGTTTGCCACTGGTGTAGGTCTAGCCATGGCAGAAAAATACCTGGGTCAATTGTTCAACCGGCCTCAATTCTCATTGATCGATCACCAGGTTTACGGACTGGTCAGTGATGGCGACATTATGGAGGGGATTTCTTCAGAATCCGCCTCTCTGGCCGGCCATTTGGGACTTGGAAAATTGGTTTATATTTACCTGGACAACAAAATCTGTATCGAGGGTCCCACCCAGTTGACCATCAGTGAAAATGTGGCCTCTAAATTTCAGGCTATGGGATGGCATGTTCAAAAAGTGGACGGTTATAACCTCCAGGAGGTTGCCAACGCTATCCAGGACGCCAAATTTGACCTAAAACATCCCTCTTTGATTGTGGCCAGAACCATAATCGGACGGGGTAGTCCCAACCAAGAAAACCTGGCAAGTTGTCACGGATCTCCCCTGGGCGAAAAAGAGGTGGAACTGACCAAAAAAAATCTGGGATGGAATTATCAAGATAACTTTTATGTTCCTACAGAAGTCACCAACCATATTGGAAAACTGGTGGCGGAGAAAAAATTAAAAGAGCATCAATGGTCAGCAAAATTCGAAGAATATGGTCAATGCTATCCCCATTTGGCTAAAAAATGGCTGAAGATGGAGAAAGGTGAGATGGCTGAAGGATGGCAAAAAAATTTACCATCCTATGAGGCTGGCAGTTCTGTAGCCACCCGTAAAGTCACTGGCAAAATTCTAAATCAACTGGCAAAAAACAACTGGCAAATAATTGGCGGCTCCGCAGATCTGGCTCCTTCCAACAATACTTATATTAATGAAATGGGCGATTTTGGCAGCGTTCACGGTGGCAGAAATATCCATTTTGGAATTAGAGAGCACGCCATGGGGGCCATTTTGAACGGACTCGGCCTGAACAAAATGTTAGTCCCATACGGCGGCACTTTTCTGGTTTTCTCCGATTATATGAAGCCAGCTATCAGATTGGCTGCCCTGATGAAACTCGGGGTAATCTATGTCTTTACCCACGACTCCATAGGATTGGGTGAAGATGGCCCCACCCACCAACCGATAGAACAATTAGTATCCTTAAGATCCATACCAAACCTGACGGTAATTCGCCCGGCTGACGCCCAGGAGGCGGTGGTGGCCTGGAAATGGGCACTGGAAAACCGGCAGGCGCCTTGCGCACTAATCTTTTCGCGCCAATCGCTAACGGTTTTAGACCGCGATATCTACCCCGACCCTCTCAATTTACAAAAGGGTGCCTATACTCTCTTTGACCACGCTCTGGACAAATCTCCCGCAGGTATAATCATAGCCTCAGGAGCTGAGGTCCACCCTGCACTGGCGGCATCTTGCCTGCTGAAGCAAAAGGGAATCCTGGTACAGGTAGTCAATATGCCCTCCTGGGAATTGTTTCAGCAACAAAGCCTGGAATACCAAAACCAGGTGCTGCCCCCAGAGATAGAGATCCGGTTGGCAGTGGAGGCAGGATCGCCCATTGGCTGGGAGAAGTTTACCGGACTGAAAGGCAAAGTGCTGGGAATAGATGGTTTCGGCGCCTCGGCCCCGGCAGATAAACTCTTTAAGGAATATGGCTTTACCGCTGAAAATATCGCCGATAACTTTCGGGCTTTATTGTAGGGTGGGTGTAATTTCAATTATTAACCAACAGACAGCCAAATTATTTTACCTGGGATCTATTTTTGGCATTGCTCTTGCATCTATTTAATTGCAGAAGGCAACTCACTTTATGATGCTATGAGGATAGTTTTATGAACAACAAACTCCAGGCCAACAAAATGATGGAAAACACCAAATCCCGCATTATCAACTATCTGATTCAACTCAACATCATCAGTAAACAGCGGGAAGAGATAACCAGTCTCCAGACTCAACTGGAAAAACTGGAACAAGAAAACCGTCAATTAAAAAAATACCACCGGCTCTCTTATATCGACCCTTTGACCAATATCGGCAACCGGCGCTATTTTGATGAAAAATACACCCAGGAGTTGAATCGGGTGGGTCATAATGGCAGCAACTTCTCTCTGGCCCTGATAGATATCGATTTCTTTAAGAAAATCAACGATACCTATGGTCACGAATGTGGCGATTTTATCCTCCAACAGTTTGCCAAGTATGTTAAAACCTCTTTACGGAAGATGGATTCCATCAGCAGAATCGGGGGCGAAGAGTTTATCGTGATCCTTCCAGATACGGATAAAGTCACTGCCCATAAAGTAGTGGAGCGCATCAGGCAAGGTCTGGAAAATATTACCTTTACACCCAACAACTCAGACAAGAAAATCAATGTGACTTTTAGTTGCGGAGTGGTTGAATATACTGAAGATGAAGGTCACAAACAGATGGTAAACACCGCTGACAAAAGATTATATCACGCCAAACAAACTGGCCGGAATCAGGTTATTAAATAGTTGCCGTTCGAAAACCTTGGATTATCTCTCCCGTCACTAATTTGACAGTTGCGTCAAAACATATCCACATTAAGCAAATTTCCAGACAACTCCTAACAATAGCTTGACTGCTAAAATAAGTGCGATAGAATTGTTTATTACCTGTCCGAAAACCCCTAAGGAATTCTCGGACAGGATCTATACAATTTTAAACCCTTAGGGCTTGCTCAGAAATAGATTTACATTATGGCGAATGTGAAGTTATTTTTGTAAGCGCCCTTAACTCGAGGGCCAACCTATGAGAGATTACCAAAGTGTCTGGCGGTCAAAATTTGTTTTATCTCTGCCAATTCTTATCTGCGTCTTCTCTCTACTTCCTTTTTTCTCCTGTGGAACCCAGGTGGATTACTCCAACCCTTTTGATCCCAGGGCACCAGAAGAAATTCGGGCTAAAGGGACCATTATTGGCTGGGCCAAAAAAGAAAATGCTGAAGATCATTCCAATATCAGAGTGTGGGTGCAATCGGCTAACCACTTGTATGGAGTTACTGATGCCCAGGGATTCTATTACATCCTCAATGTGCCGGTGGGAAGATACACTATGGAGGCTAAAGTAGATGACCCCGCCTTTCGTCCAGCCCAGGGAAGTAGTGCGGTAGAGATTAAGCAACAGCCCTGCCCCTCTGCCGATCTCCTAAAACTGCTGCCCCAGGGAACTTCCCCAGGTGACTGCGTGCAGGCTGGTAAATTGGAAGTGCAAAAACCACCTCAAGCCCCAAAGATTTTGAGCCTCTCTTCAACATCATTTTCCTCGCTGCAAGTCACTTTTCCCAAAAATCCGCCTGAAGATGAGGTGAAACTATATCGAATCTATATTGCTGCCGGCAATGATCCGCTTCAACCAGTAACAGAAGGTGAAATCGATGCCCCTGAAACTGAAGGGGATATCTCCTTTGAAATAAAAGAGTTAAAACCGGGGATAACTTATACAGTTGCGCTGGAAG
>CAZTWC010000049.1:889-12560 GCA_964617105.1 uncultured Myxococcia bacterium | reverse complement strand
GCCCCCTACTTTCAACAGTTTATCCACCCAGTACCGGCTGACAATTTCAAGGTAGCCAATCAGGGTTTGACCATTCAGGTGCCTACCGCTGCCCGGCTGGATCGTCAGGGAAAAAATTTATACATAACCAATCAAGAGGGATCCAGAGGATATCTTTTAGCGGTTTCTTTGGAAAAGGATGAGGTTGACACCACCATCGGAGAGATCGAGGTTGGTAAAAGCCCCCTGGATATGGCGGTCAACCCGCTAAAGGATGAACTTTACGTAACCAATGCCCTGGACCCCAGGGATGGAAATACTAACGGCAGTCTCTCCAGAGTAGATTTGACCGCTCACAAAGAGAACGCGGTTTTAAAAGGTCTAAAATTCCCCAAAGGAGTGGTGGTAAGCGAAGATGGCAAAACCATCTTTTTGTTGCAAAAGGAGGTGGGACTGCTTACGGTAATCTCTGCCCAGGAAATGAAAATTCTGGATAACCTCAAGGTGGGCTCCAGACCCGATCTTCTGGCCATACTCAAGGGGAAACTATATATAACCGAATCGAAAACCGGCCTGGTTCATGTGGTGGAAATTACTGATTCCACTCCGGGCAAAATAAAATTGAAATACCTGAAAGAAGTAATGGTTGGCAGCAACCCGGTCAGCCTGACAACGGTGCCAGAAAGGAGGATGGTGCTGGTAGCCAACCAGAATAGCGGAACTGTATCGGTTATAGATGGCGCTACCGACCAGGTATCAGCGGTAATCCCTATAGGAAAATCCCCCAAAGGTATTTGGGCTGCCAAAGATTATGCCTATGTAGTTGACGAGATGGGCACTCTTTTGATGCTTTCGCTGGAGGAGATGGCCCAGATGAAATGCACTCGCCTATGCCAAATGATTTCCCCCAATGATCCGGCCCATATTGCAGTGAGCCCCAATAAACAAAAGGTGATGGTAGTTGGCTATAATACTGGCGTAATTACCATATTCGATTTTAACGGGGGAGAAAAATAATGCTATTGACCCAAAACTATATAAAAATCAATCAAGTCAATCTAAATAAACCGGATAGTACCCGAACTCTCTCCTGCAGGTATCTTATTGGATGGGCTCTGGTAATCCTGATCACTTTTTCTCTGCCTTTGTCCACAGGTTGGGCTTCTACCGCCATCAAAATGAGATCCAATGAGAGCCAGGATGCGACCGTGGTGCTGCGTAAACTGGCCCACTATCTGGCCCGGGGATATAAAAAGAAAACCCCTGGTTGGTTATTCCAGCGCTTTGCGGTTTTGCGTTTTACTGAAGGGGGTGCCAAAGCCAAAGAGAATGAATTGGGACTTTTTGTGGCCTCTCAACTGATTACCCACTTAAAAAGCGACCAAAATTTCAACCTGGTGGAGCGGCAACAGCTTAAAGAGGTTTTCAGTGAGGTAGAGTTAGGTCAGATGACCGGCAATATATCCTCAGATATGACCCAAAAACTGCTCTCCAACTGCGATGCCCAGGCCCTGATAATGGGTTCCGTGGTCCATTCTGGGGGTAAATATATCGTTAATTCCCGCATAGTTTCGGTTAAAGGAGCGCTGACCGTGGTGGCCAAGACTGCCACTCTGCCGGATCAACAGATACTATCGCTGGCCGCCGATTCCCTGGTGCTGAAAAGCCGGGAAGGCGCTCTGTTCAGATCTCTGGCCGTCCCAGGCTGGGGACAGATTTACAACCGCCAGACCATCAAAGGGTTCTCTATTCTGGGGGCAGTGAGCGCCAGCCTGGCAGGAGGCGCCGCTTTTCACCTGTTGGGAAAAAATGCCGAAGAGAAATACCAGCAAAACCTGTTTGATACAGTGAAATACCACGACACGGCTGAAAATCACTATTGGCGCCGGAATATTTTTCTCTACCTGGGAGCAGGGTTATGGCTCTATAATATTGTTGACGCCTATGTCAACGGCCATGAATACGAGGGGCCGGTGGCTATCAATCAGGTTGAAGAAGAGAATTTGAACCGGGTGGAGGTTACCCCGCCCTTATTACTTACCTGGCGCTGGAAATGACTAATCTCTCTCGATTATGTAGTAAAAAATATCCCGCTGATACTGGTAGATATTTATCCCCTCCCACTTAGTTTCCTCTTTTGTGCCGTGCAGGTAAACAACTTTTATCCCCGGCGGGGTGATCAGTTTTATAACTTTTCCTTCCCGGCGGGCGGCAGCCCACCGCTGATAATATTTGACCGTCTTTTTTAAATTTCTGGGTGATTTAAACCGTCCCGAGGAGATCTCTTTTGAGCCCTCTAAGATCGGCACGCCCAGATATACGGCCGGAGTTTTAGCCTCAACTTCCACCGGCATAATCAGCAGTTGAATTGATAATATAATCAGCAAAACTAAATAGCGCATGGGAACTCCCTGAAATGAATGGTATCTGTTTATGATACATTTTGACTCTTGGCAGATCAAGATATTTTGTCAATTCCTTAATAATAGATGGTATAAAATTTGCCAATCCTGGTTATTAAGGTAAAATACAATCATCATTATCAGGCCATAAATATAAGGTAATTTTCCATGAAACCACTTAAGCAGATCGGAAAAACCTATTGGAATAATTTCCAGCAAAAGCTTATCTCCGCCGATTTGACCGACAAAAACACGAAACAACGGATATTTTATCTAACCGGCAGGACAATTTACCTGGCGGTTTATGGTTTTATCAAGGATCTCTGCCCCACCAGAGCCTCGGCCCTAACTCTGATTTTCCTGATCTCCCTGGTTCCCCTTTTGGCCTTTGTCCTATCTCTATCCAAAGGGATGGGAGGCGAAAAAGCCCTGGAGGAGTTAATCGACCAGCAGATATTGAATTTACCCGGCGGAAAGGAAGTTCAGATTTTTTTAAAAAACAGAGGACAGTTTACCACCTCTATAGAGGAGGCTGAAGAAGATATTGGCGATCTTGGCAAAAGCCTAAAACTCTACCTGAACAGCCTGACCAGGCGACCCGATATTTCCAATACCATTATAGAGCCAACCCAATTAGAAAATCGCCAGGCAGATGCTGGTATTGAACCTGCCCAATTGGAAAACAGTCCAGCAGATACGGCTGCAAATCCAGCCTTACTAGAATACCGCCAACAGGTGTTGAAACTTATCCCACCAGCAGGAAAACTAAAGATAAAAAACCGGTCAAAATTCCTGGATAAATTTAACATGATATCCCCCATACCGCCCGGGAACATCAGTTTTCAGGCTTTTTTTTACAAGCAACAGATCTTCCACTTTGTCAACCGCACCAATTTTAAAGTGGTAGGTGCAGTGGGTCTTATCGCTCTGCTGATAACGGTAATTCTAGCTATGGGAAATATTGAGCAGACCTTTAACCATATCTGGGAGATAAAGCATTCCCGCTCTCTGGTCCGCAAGTTTACCGACTATCTCAGCGTGCTGGTGGTGGCGCCCGTTTTACTGCTGGCTTCCACTACTCTGACCGCTATCCTCAGCAACCAGGCTCTACTCGATTTTTTAGATCAAATCGGGCTGGCCAAACTCTACATCTCAACTCTGGGCGCATCTCTGCCCCTGCTGGGCCTGTTTATCACCTTTTTCATCTTATATATTTTCCTGCCCAACTGCAAAGTCAAATATCCTGCCGCCATGGTGGGCGCCGCTGTGGCAAGCATCCTGTTCTATTTACTGCAACTGGTATATTTCAAAGGACAAATAGGATTGTCGCGCTACAACTCTATCTATGGCGCCTTTGCCGCCGTCCCCTTTTTCCTGATCTTTTTGCAATTCAGTTGGTATGTAGTGCTGTTAGGAGTGGAGTTCTCTCATGCCGCACAAAATATAAACCAACATTTTCCAACTTTGGATTCCACACATATCAACCGGGAGAGCCATATCAAGTTGGCTCTGGTGATCATGGCCATAGTGGGACAAGAGTATATACGGGGAGGAACAAAGGCCGCTGAAAAAGAGGGCAAAGAAAATGCCAGGCAAGATAACCTCTCTCTAGCCCAGGGCCTGGGGATCCCCTGGCCGGCAATCGACTTTATCATCCAGCCACTAATAAAAGCAGGTCTGCTATTAAAGGTGGAAGGCGATAACAGATTGGTACCTGGCAGGGATCTGGCTCAATTGACCATAAAAGATATTATAACTGCTCTTGACACTTACGGTTCAAGCTTTGAGATTAAAACAAATTCCCTCTTTACCACCGAAATTCTCCAAATGTGGGCATCTCTAGAGAAAAAAATCGAAACTCTGCTTGAGCAGTCCAACCTGGCAGAAATAATATATAAAAGCAATTGACGGTTTTACTCGAATCCTTTAGGTTAACCTCAATCGATAGTAGAATGCTGGAATAACCGGAGGAAAATCAAAACAGGAGCCTTTTCAAAATGCCCAAATACAAATGGGGTCCTGGAATCGAAAAAAGCAAATTCACTTTTGCGTCTGTGATAATCATCTGCGTAATGTTCTGGACCTATAGCAAACTGGCCGAACAAAACCACGATAAATTTAAACAAAAAGAGTTGTACAAACGATGCCCCTCCTACCTGCAAGTCTCTGGCGCAGTAAATAAACCGGGAATAGTTTGCGGCCAAAAAGGTGAAACCTGGATGCTGGACGCCATCCATAGCGCTGGCGGCCTGGCCGGATGCCAACTAGCCAAAGGAGAAGAGGAAAACGCCACCCCCCTAAAGAGCGGAGATCACCTGGAAGTATTCCAGCGCCAGGGCTGGTGTATCCTTATAAAAAGGCGTATGGATCCCTCCCGGCTTCTTCTCTTCGGTCTAAAGGCAGATATTAATCTCATTGATGAGAACGATATGATGATGATTCCTGACCTGCCTATGAAGGTAAAAAAAAATATTTTAGATTACCGCAACCAACATGGACCATTTGAAGATATCAATGATCTGGACAACATTGAAGGTATCGGACTTGGACGATTAAAAATCTTAAAACTCTACCTCACCGTGGAGGATTGAACGAGTTGAGCACTATTTCCTTTTAATAATGGCTGTTTTTTGTTAAAATAAAAATCTTTACAATATTATTATGGAGAAACAAGTAATGAAAAATAGAATTATAGTCTGGCTGAATTTACTAACTTTAGTGCTCCTGTTCTCCTGTGGTGATAAAATCTCCCCTAACTCTAATGATGCCCAGGATGGCGATGCTGCCAACAATGGCGGAAAAACCGACGATAACCAGGTGGAAAAACCTCTGGCTATACAATTTACCAACCCTAAAAACCATGCCCATATAAACGAATCCAGCCTGACCATCGAAGGTGAGGTCCGTTTTGACCAAAAAGAAGATCTTACTTTTCAAATAGATGACAAAAAGGTTGATCTGGATGAGAACCTAAAATTTGCCCTTGAAGTCAATGACATAAAAGAGGGGCCCAGAAAGTTTATTGCCAAACTTCTGGACGGAGAAACTGCTGTAGCCCAGGAGGAATTGAATATTGTGGCAGATTTTACTGCTCCCCACTCTGACTTCGTTGATTTTAAGAAATCTATAGTGCTTCAAAAAAATGACGCCGATCCAGATGTTGAATACAATATGATCTGCAGCGATAACCTTTATTTGGCCGATGAAGTTGTTGTCTCCTCCAAAGATAAAGTTAAAATTGAGTTT
The DNA here is from genome assembly GCA_964617105.1 of uncultured Myxococcia bacterium. GTDB lineage: Bacteria > CAZTWC01 > CAZTWC01 > CAZTWC01 > CAZTWC01 > CAZTWC01. Next base: position 6,933 of record CAZTWC010000049.1, on the reverse strand, counting down.
GAAAACCCCAAAGATAGGACCAAAGGAAAAGTAAAATCAAAATACTTTGATAAAGATGGGGTTAATATTGTGTCGGTGGAAACCCTGGACAAAGTCGGCAACCAGGCTTTTGAAACCAGAAGTTTCATGCAGGGAGACCTGGTGGAACAACTTGGCGGTGAAGAGGGTTGGGTTAATAATGCCGTTCTCGGACAAATTAACGAAAAATCGGCCACACTGTTTTTGAAAAAATTCACCAATGATCTTACAGATCAGATGGAGTTAAAAAAGACTTTAGTTGGTCAAGAACTAGATATCGGTATCGCAAAAATAACCATAACCGATTTTCGCTATAAAGAGTTAAAAGTTGATTTGGGTTTTGTAGAAAACGGACTCAACGTAATTGTTCAAATGACCGAAATGGAGATGGATCTAAAATCTAATAATTTTGATACAACTCTAAAATCAGACCAAATTGATGTTTTGTTAAAATTAAAAGGCGGCATAACCAATGGTTATTTTGATCTGGTACTGACTGATAAACCATACGTGCAGTTCAAAAATCTCAGCCTGAACTGGTTTCCTCTAAACAAAACCAAGGACACTGTTCAGAAATTGCTGGAACGTGAACTGGAAAAAAAGATCAAACAAACGCTGGAAGAAACCCAAAAAAGAAAAATAGAGTTTAATTCTGAATTGGATATTCTGGGAAAAAAGGTAACTCTCAACGCCCAGGTTCAAAAGACGACTTTTCATTTGAATTTTGTGGAAGTTATATTCCGCACCAGAGGAGAAGCACAGGCTCGAATAGATAATGAAGAGCCCCGGTTTGAAACCAACCAGCGTTTTAATTTTATTCCCCCGGCCAATTCATCAATTTTGGATTACAAACTTAACCAGGCTGCGGTTAGCGAAAATTTGATGCACCAATTGTTTTTTGAATTGTGGAAGTACTGGGGTGAAGACCAAAAACTGATTTCAGATGAGATTAAACCGGCGCTTTTTGCTGGGGTTTTTAAAGGTATTACCGAGCAAATTGAAGGCGACAAGGCAGAAATCCATCTTAATCCTTTGCTGCCGGTGATTATCCAATTTAACCACCCGGTTGTTCAGGACAACAAAAAATATCCCGGAACCATTGGCTTAGGCAATCTAGAAATTGGTATTGGCGGAGAAAAAGATGGCGCCGAGGTAGTTCCAGTGACCTTAAGCATACACGGTAATTTGCCCCTGAGCCTGGACGTTGTGGATAAGAAAAAGATCGCCTTGGGATTAGAGTCCAAAAATGTTTTCGTAGAGATAGAGGAAACCAAGGGGATAGAGGGCACAGAAGAAGAGATGGAAAAAAAGTTGAAAGTGTTGAAAAGCGTCCTGCTCAATACCGCTATGGCTTCAATTCCTCCCATCAATATTAATGACTTTCTTAAAGATGACCCCAATGCTCCGGAAATACATCTTACCATTAGTCAAACCCAGGAAAACGGGTTTTTTAAAGTTGATCTCGAGGTGATAGAAAAAAAGAGCACACCTTAATAATTCGCTAGTTCCCCAAATCGTAAAACCGGGCCCCGTAAAACCGGGCCCTAAGCCCGTCCTGGTTCAAAACAATATGGGGGTCAAAAAGTATAGTTTGTGCTGTTTGACCAGGTAGATACTTTCCTTGAGAATATGCCAAACTTTACGCATGGTTAGCCTCCTTTATGACTGCCGCAAACTTTTATCCATATCTTCTTCGTACCCTTTAGCGGGCAACCAATAGGTATCTTCATCCAATGGTTGTTGCTTGAGGATCCGGCGATTGAATATTTTTACCAACAGGCTGGTTAATCCCACTACAATAAAATAAACTAGAAATAGCGAAATGGGTATGATGGTCTTTTAAATAAACCAACTTAAACCTAACATGTTTTGTTAGTTATGCGAACCAAAAAACATCAAAACTTTCACCAGAACACGCCCGAAGTTTCGACATGCGGACAGGGGTATATAACGGATGAGAATTTTATTCTTTTTTATGGAAAAACATCAAAATTCCTGGTAGTTTATAATCTAATATCCATTAGGAAACCCCCTTCTGGTGCTACAGAAGGACGTGCCTTTCATTTTAACTTGAAGTTGGCAAACCTATGAAACTATGTCCGCCACTATTACTGTTTTTAACCTTACTGTTGTCATTGTCCAATTTATCCTGCCGTTGCGACCGGGATAAAAATGAAAAAGCCCGGTCCCAAAAAATTGCCCCGATTGTAAAAGCGATCTCTATGGATCTAGCCACCTTGCTGCCGGCTCGGAAGATGGCTCAAAATTTTGTCAGGGAGGGTGAGGCTGGTATCTTCGGACCACAAAATATTGAGCAATTGCTCAATGGCGGAGCGGGATTGTATAAGGACAGAGGTTTTAAAAAAGCGGTTTCCGCCCAGTACAACTTTGTAGGAAAAGGGACCAATGCGAAGGTGACGACTCCCGGCTCCGGTTCACGGCAGAGGGTGGCTCCGGTGGTAGTGACCATCTTTGATATGACCACTCCCAGGGGAGCAACCTCGATCTTTGCCCAGGAGAAAGCCAAATGCCCAAAAAGTGTTTGGGGACAAGAGAGTTATATCTGTCCCAACCAACTGGTTTTTACTTTGACCAATTTGTATATACGTGTGGACAGTTTTGCTCCGGTTAAGGCCAACCGGTTGTACCAGTTTGCCAGTTACATAGTAGAAAAAGCCAACAACAACCCTTAAACTTTTTCCAATTTCAAGGAAATATATTCATGGAAAAAAATGAAAAAAAGATACGTTATTCATCTGAAACAGAGTTGAGATCCCAGATGGTGCAACTGGCTAAACTGATGCATCAAAGGGAATATATATCCTCGATTGACGGGAATTTGAGCAGCAGGCTTTCGCCCAATCAGCTTTTAACCACTCCTTCCGGCGTGAACAAGGGACTGATGTCAAAAGATGACCTGGTGGTGGTCAACATGGAAGGCAAAACTCTGCGCGGCAAAGGCCAACCCTCCTCGGAATTGCGGATGCATTTGATGATTTATAAGGAGCGTCCCGATGTAATGGCGATTGTTCATGCTCACCCTCCGGTGACAGTGGCCTTCTCTCTGGCCGGGATCTCCCTGGCCCAGTGTCTGCTGCCAGAAGTGGTTTTTACCCTGGGCAGCATACCAACTGTGGGCTATGCCACCCCCACCACCGAGAAAGTGCCAGAAGTGATGAAAGAGCCAATCCGCCATTACAACGCGCTGATTTTGGAACGGCACGGAACAGTCACCGTGGGTAAAAACCTGATGCAAGCCTACAACCGGCTGGAAACAGTGGAGCACACTGCCAAAGCCACCTTTACCGCCCGGCAAATGGGGCAAGTAGCGCCTCTTCCCGCCCAGGAAGTGAATCGTCTAATTGAGATGGGCTCCCGTCTAGGTCTTACCAGGCTCAACCAGGCCTGCACCGAATGCGGCGGTTGCGGCCGGCCGCCAGGTGACTCTAAAACCGGCGAAAAAAGCCTCTCCTCTCTGGTGTTAAATATGATCGACTAGCCTCTTACACGAGAACATTATGGCGAAAAAAAACAAATCGGATAGGCGGGAATTTATCAGCCGGGTTGGCAAAGCGGTGCTGGCCGGAAGTGTGGTGGCTGGAGGGGGAATCTACTTTGCTAAGGATAGAGATAAGAAATCACCGGGCAAATTGATTGAAAAGGTTGTCAGCCGGGATGTTCGGGTAAAACCTTTACCTGGCCAGACTGACCTGGTGGTGGTAAAGGGAAAAAATATCGCTCCTATGTTGGAAAAGGCGGTTGATAACCTGGGCGGAATAAACCGGTTTGTTTCCAAAGGTGAGAAAGTAATATTAAAACCCAATATCAGTTGGAACCGCACCCCGGCTCAGGCCGCCAATACTGACCCCCAAATGGTGGCAGCCATGGTGGACATATGCCATAGGGCCGGGGCGGCTGAAGTGACAGTGCTGGACAACTCCTGCAACCAGGCTGACCTCTGTTACCGGAACAGCGGCATTGCCGAAGCAGCCAAAAATGCGGGCGCCAAAGTGTTGATGCCAGATAAGAATCTATTTACCGAAGTTTTTATCGGTAGTCCGGTAGATGGAAAAATCCCGGTGCTGCGCCCTTTTCTGCAGGCCGATAAAATCATTGCCCTGCCCAAACTCAAACACCACAGCGCTTCCAGGTTGACCATTACCATGAAAGGTTGGTGGGGACTTCTGGGCCAGGGCCGGGGCCGGCTGCATCAGGATATCAACGGCGCTATTGCCAGGCTGGGCATGTTTATCCGGCCAACCCTGACCGTGGTTGACGCCACCACGGTACTGGTAAGAAACGGTCCCCAGGGTGGAAACCTGGGCGATGTTATGCGGCTGGATAAGATCATAGCCACCACCGACCAGGTGGCAGCCGATGCCATGGGAGCAAAATTGATGGGAGTAAGGCAGGAAGATTTACCTTACCTGGCCCTGGCAGCCAAGATGGGAGTGGGTAATAACCAGTTGGAGCGCCTGGTTATTGAAGAGGTAGAGGTTTAGATAGTTTTTGGGCGGGCACTATTCTTCATCATATTCAGGGTCGGCAATTTCTTGCCTGGCCTGGCCTCGAATATAACCTACCCGGTCAACATTAAAACCGGGAGGCAGGTTTTCTTTCACCCTTTCCCGGTATTCTCGCACCTTCCAGTTGAGTTGTTTGAACTCCTGGGCGATCATTTTTTTTAGTCGCGGATTTTCCTCCTCTTCATCGCAAAGCAGTTCTAAAAAAGGCGCCCGGGCTCGTTCCTCTTTCATTTTGGACAAAACCTGCACCGTTAATATCACCACCTCAGGATCAAAATCCTCCAAAAAGGACAAAAGCGTATCTGCCACCAGGGGATGCTGGTAATCAGCCAAAAAATTGATTAGGGTTATTTTTTTCTCCGGCATCCTGATGTATGAGGGACCCATATCGGAAAGCACCCGGCAAACAAACTCTAGACACTCTTCATCTGGCAGCAGTTCTCCTAAGGCCTTCAGGGGCCAGGTGATACTGATCCCATTTTGGATAAACTCCTTTATGGGCGCCACCGCCTCATCTTCCATATCCAACAAACTCTCGTAGATGAATTTTTTCTCCTCTTCGTCCCGCCTCCCCGAACTCACCATAATCTCAAATCTCTGCAGCAATGCCAAAATTGCATCTTCACCGCCCAGATCACGCAGATAATAGATAGCTCTTACTCGTTCATCCTGCTGCCCGTACTTGTTGCAGGCTTTCTTCTGAAACTTGGCTACATTTTTCTCCCGGGCTTTAATTTTGCGATTTTGAAAATAATCAGTCAAAAAAGACATTGGTATTGTCCTCATAATATATAGGTCCTGTCCGAAAACTCGGAGGGAAACTGAAGGGTCAACTCATTTTTGCCCGTTAATTATAGCACTATCAACCATAAAATCAAGTTGCCAGAAACTGAAAAGCTGAAGTCTTCCTAAAAATACTAAAAAAGGGCAAAGAGTTAGTTCATCCTGGTTTAATCATGCTAACTTACATAATCTTATTTGCTTTTAACTTCGGGTTTGTTTATTATTGCAAAATCACTTTGATTTCCAGGCAACAGAAAAATCGAATTTGAGGAGATCCTCTTGGGTATATGGTTACGCAGAATCAGCCAGGCCTTTTTCCTGACTCTGTTTATCCTCTTCCTGTTTATGGGAGATTCATTATGGGAACGGGAGCACGCCCAAATTACCGGCCAGGTACCAGTACCCATTAACTTTTTTTTTCAAATAGACCCCCTGAATGGACTCTCCCACCTTTTGGGTAATGGTTTCTTGCCCTCAACTCTGCTTTGGGGGTTGCTGATTTTAATTCCCACTATTTTCCTGGGACGTTTCTTTTGCGGCTGGATCTGTCCTTTGGGCACTTTCCAACAGATCTGCCACCGACTTTTTTGTTTTAACCCTCCCCTGGATGATATCAAATCCAACCTATACCGCCGGAGTTTTAACCTGAAATACCTGGTTCTGCTATTCTTCCTGGTTTCCGCTTTTTTCGGTTCTTTGCTGGTTGGAATCCTGCAG
>CAZTWC010000049.1:0-867 GCA_964617105.1 uncultured Myxococcia bacterium | reverse complement strand
CTTCTCTATTCTGCTACGTTCCTTTTGCTTTGCTATCTTTCCGGGAATAAAGTTCCTATCCGATTTTGGGTTTAAAACCCTGTTTGACAATATTTTATCGGCTTTGGCTCCCACCACTCCTGCTGCCAGTTCATCATCTTCTGTGGCGCTGGAAATTTATCCTCTGTTGAACCTGGTTGGTGAATCTTTGAAGCGCTCCTATCAGGAAGCCCTGATTATAGGCATTTTGTTTTTGGCCCTGATTATAACTTCGGCCCTGATGCCACGCTTTTTCTGCCGCTACCTCTGCCCCAGCGGGGCACTTTTAGCACTTTTATCTCGCTTTAGCCTGGTGAACCGCCTGGTGAAAAAAGATAGTTGTCAGAAATGCCCACGCTGTTTCCGCTTCTGTCAGGGTGGGGCCAATGAAAAAGATATGAAAAGTTGGCATCAATCAGAATGTATGTTGTGCTTGAACTGCCTTTACTCCTGTAAAGAAAACGCAGTTACTTTACAGTTTTCAGGGCAAAAGCCGGAAAAGAAAGAGGCTCTTATCACCCTACCGGAAAAGCGCCTGTATCTTTCCAGACGGCAATTGATAATAACAGGAATTACCTCACTCTCCCTGGTGCCGTTGATGCGCACTCAGGGAGGTCTGCCGGAGCGGTGCCCTCCCCTGCTAATCCGCCCGCCTGGCGCTCGTCCTGAAAAAGAATTTTTAGCCAGGTGTATAAGATGCGGCCAGTGCATACGCGCCTGTCCACTCAATGCTCTGCAACCAGCAGGGGTTCAGTTGGGGGCAGAAGCCCTCTGGACTCCCATATTAAACCTTCAATATGGATACTGCGAGCATTTCTGTACTCACTGCACCCTGGTTTGTCCCACCGG
>CAZTWC010000048.1:8758-18336 GCA_964617105.1 uncultured Myxococcia bacterium | reverse complement strand
CCGGGCTCCCATACTATTGGCCAAACTGGCGGTGTCGTCTTTTGAACCGGTGTCAATCACCAGTATTTCAGATGCCCAATCCAGGGAGCGCAGGCATTTTTGGATCCATCTCGCTTCATCCCTGGCGATGATACAGACGGTGAGGTTGATTTTTTCATTCATAAGACAACACCTGTGAATGCAATTCTACTTCATCAGTAGATAGTAAAGAAAATAGCAACTATCAAATTATATTTTCAGACCCGGAATAAGTCAACAAATCTATTGCATAGATATATTGCTGTTGGTAAAATTTGTGTTATTATTAAAAAATATATCTCATTTGAAATCAGCCCGAGGTTCTAATAATGAAAAAATGTTACCATATCTCCTATGCTTCCCGGAGCAAGGGCGACCAGGGTGGAGTGTCCAAGTTTGCCCATTATTTGCAAAAAACCGTATTTCCGCAAATGACCATCTACAGTTGGGAAGATCATCCAGAATGGCAAAAATTAGAACACCTCAATATGTTTCACAAGGTAATTGAGTTCAACCACTATTTATTACAAAATCATTTGCTGGATGATGCCCGGTTTATTGCGGTGGACGGTTTATGGAGCGTGGGATTGCCCATAGACCTGCCGGTTATCAATATTTGCCACGGCACCTGGTTGGGATATGGGCTTAGCACCAATAACTCTATGCACAAAGAGTTAGGTATTATTCAATACAGCGAACTCTATGACCGGAAAAATATAGTGGCGGTTTCCGATTTTGTTCAATTAGAGTTAAAAGAGTTGCTTAGTTTAGACAGTACAGTAATCAATAATGCTGTGGATGAACAAGAGTTTTATCCCGGCCCTCAAAAAGGAATAGTTGGAAAACCTCGATTTATTCATGTGGCCCAACCCGATCAAAATAAGGGCTATTCAGTGTTGAAACAAATCCAGGCTATCATGCCAGAGGTTGATTTTTGTTTTTTAAATGCCCAAAAAAACCAGGAAGCAGAAAAATTTAGACAGGGTGATTTTTTTATCCACTTATCTAATTATGAAGGCAATTCTTATGCTATTTTAGAGGCCTTGTGTTGTGATTTGCCTTGCCTGGTAACTAATGTTGGACTAACTTTTAATGCCCCCTGGTTTCATGATTGCGGTCTAATCCTTGACCAGCAGCAATTGTCCCATGATTTAATCAAAGTTAATATTAGTAAGTTAATAAATGAGCGTCACCGTTTTCATCCGCGCCAGGCACTCTTAAAGTATTTAAACCTGGAACGATTCAAAAGAGAATGGCTGGCCTATGTGGACAAATTTTTTCCAGAAAATTTTTAGCCAATGCAAAATAAAAAGATCATTTTTCTGTTTTCCAGTCAGGATAATAACCTTCATCTTAAAAGAGATTTCATCCAACAGTTTAAAAATGGCTCTCCGCCCAATTTTTCTTTTGAGGAGAAGGAGTTATCAACTCTTACTCCAGTTTTTCTAAAGCACAATATCTTCAACAATTTTATATTTTTAGACCTTCCTGATATAGCACCGGAATTAATGGGCACCATAGTGCTTAACCTCAACTATTTTTTGGTTATCTATTCAGACCGGATCTGTAAATATGGCGGATATGAACAACATAGAGCTATTGAAAACCAGGAGTGCAATTGTGCAGATACAGGTGCAGGCAGACTAAAAGAGTTATTTATCTCGAAGGCACAGAAGGTTTTTTACCATTCACAACAGTTGAAAGAGGTTTATCTAAAAAAATGGTCCTCTTTGGCTGGCAAAACCGGTTTGGAATCAGAACTCGAGGAGTTTGTCAAAATCATTATTGCTGGAGTTAATTACCAACCAACCCTGTCTGGATATACTACAACCTGTAACAGTATTGCGCAAAAGATCCCCTATGAAAAATCGATTAAATCTATGCTAAATCTCTGTGACCAGGTGGTGATAGTTGATATTGGCTCCACTGATGGTACCTGGGAAGCGCTGCAGGATTGGGCGGGAGAAAATAATAATTTGCAGGTTTTCCAACGGAAAATTGACTCCCAACACCCCAATGTTGAAGTTAATAAAGGCGGAGCCAGGGGGATGGCCAGGTTACTGTGTAACAGTGATTTCTGTTTAATGATGGAGCCGGATGAAGTAATAGAGATTGAGGATATCTCCAAAATAAAAAGAATGTTGCGTCATTTTCCTAATCTATTTGATTTGATTTGTCTGCCAATATCATCCTGCCTGTCTAAAACTGAGCCGGAGAGATCTTGGTGGAATCGGGAGCATCTTCAAGAACCTCGTATAAGCCGGAATGAGCCTTTTTATACCCATGGTGTTCCAAAAGAGCATAGAAATTTTGACAAGTATGGTGCTTTATTTGCTGATTACTCTTTAATAGGGGCGGCAGAACTGATCAACAGTGAAACTTTCGAAGATATTGAGCCGGTGGGGTTTGTTGCCGATAAAATAGAAAACCAGAAGCCAAAAGAGCATTTTCTTTTTCAAAAACTAAAAGAGTTGCCAGTTATCTATAAGTTCAAAAGCGATGATTTTCAGGAAGATGCACCTGGGCCATTAACAGAGCAAAATCGGGCAGTGAAGCAGGAATACAGAAATTTAGACCCTGATCTCCAGGGCCGCAGCACTGAGGATTTTAAGTTTTTTATTATCACGGCCTGTTATAATTCAGAAAAAGGGCTGGTCCGGCTCTATTCGAGTTTACAGGAGCAGTCATGGCAAAATTGGCAGTGGCATATTATCGACGATCTTTCCACTGATGGAACAGCGGAGCAGGCCAGGGCCATAGCTGAGCAGGACAGCAGGGTTATGGTAACCATAAACCAGCGTAAAAAATGGGCTTTGCACAATATCTGCGATGCCATTGACAGCATTGAATATCCAGCGGATAGAGCCCTTATAGGAACTGTTGACGGTGACGATTTTTTTTGCCATCCTCAGGCATTGGAATTGGTAAAGATAGAGTATGAGAAGGGTGCAGAGGTTATTTGGACGGCTCATCAATGGAATATTGATGGTCGAAATATTTCTGCCCCCCTGGTTCCAGCGAACGTAGATCCATACCAGCATCCCTGGGTTTCCTCCCATTTTCGGACCTTTTTAAAATCGATCTATTCTCAGGTGGATCAGGATAATTTCAAACATCCCCAGGGTTACTGGTTTCGTCGGGGATACGATCAGGCACTAATGTTGCCTATACTATACCTGGCTGAAGAAAAGCGTTTTATCCCCCAGGTTTGTTATCAATATAACCTTACCGACACCTCATTTAAAATGGTGGATGAACAGATTCGTTCAGTAAATATAATCCGTTCCCGAGGTTTTATTGGGCATCAACTGCGTTCAACCAGGGTGATAAAGAAGGCTGGTCCATATATAAATGGAAAGCCTCTGAGGGTCTGTTTTGCCAATGTAAATTTAAAGGAGATATCAGGGCCCAATCTATTTGCCAGCCGTTTGGCGGCCGGATTAGATAAAAAAGGGGTTAAAACGGTAGATTATAGTGAGGATCACGATATCCTGCTGGCTTTTATCGAGTCACCCCAAAAGCCCAAACCAGGAGTGAAAATGGTTCAGCGACTGGATGGGCTCTGGTTTAATTCCAGGCAAGACTACCAGCGGATGAATCGAGGCTTGCAGGCTACTTACCAATACTCTAATGGTGTTATTTTTCAATCCAAATTCAATCAAAAGTTAGTAGAGCGATATTTTGGCTCCCATTCACAGAGTACTGTTATCAACAATGGTATTGAACTCAGCAAACCAGAGCCACTGCTCGAGGAAAGCGAAAAATTACAGATATCTTTAAAGAGTAAATTTGATTGGATTTTTCTCTGTTGTTCTCATTGGCGGCCCCATAAACGTTTAAAAGATATTTGCCGCCTGTTTAAACTGGTAGCCAGTCCTAACTCTTTACTCTTTGTGGCTGGCAGTAATCCTGACTATGCGGATAAAGACCCGCGTATTAAGTTTTTAGGCATGGTGAGGCCCGAACAACTGCAACTCTATTATCTGATTGCGGATCTCTTTTTTCATCTGGCCTGGCTGGATCACTGTCCCAATGTGGTGGTTGAAGCGTTGGCAGCCAAAACACCGGTAATCTGCACAGATTCAGGCGGGACCAGGGAGTTGGTAAAAGAGTCGGGAATAGTTTTGCCCGATACTTCCTGGGATTTTCAACCTCATGATCTCTATCAGCCACCCCGGTTGGATTTTAAACGTTGTGCGGCTTTAATCCGGGAACAGATGGCTAATGATTTTACTTTCAATCTCTCTCACCTGGACATAGACAACGTGGCAGACAGATACATCAGTTTTTTTCATCAGGTTTTATCTGAATAGTTAGTTACCGTCCGAGAATTCACTTTAGCCAAGCGAGTCTTCTACTATCTGAGAGAGTTTTTTACCATCCACCCGGTATCTATACTGGTGCATGATTTTACCCATCAGAAAGCGATGTTGGGCCTCTTTTTGTTTTGAGAAGCATTCGGAGAGCCAATCGGAAAGATTTTTTCGAAGAAAGGATTTGGTTTTGGTAATGCTCACCGGCTTAAAATTTTTATCTCCAAGGGCTTCTTGCACATCCGTCCCATTTTGTAGGATATTTTTAATTATTGGTATAACTGCTGTAGCCAAGATTTTTTTCTTTTCCACCTCTTTGAAAACCATCAGTAGATCATCGGGTTTAATCTCTTCTATTTGGTAACCTTTCCTGGTCAGGCAGCGAAATCTATCCAGAATAGTTGAAGCCACAAAAATTGGGTTTAAAGAGCAGTGTTTTATTAGATAATCGACCAGATGCTGCCAGGGAGATAGTTCCATAATGTCCAGCAGGTGGTGGTTCAATTGGTTCTGGTATTTTTTTCGGCGAGCCCAGGGGGTAAGGGGTAGGTTGGCCCGGGTATCTTTTATCCGTTTTTCATCAATGGCGCAAGGGGGCAAATCAGTGTCAGGGTACATCCGATTCGGTCCCGGCAGTATCCTCTCAAAACCTGTTTGGCAGTCTGACAGGACGGTCCTGGTTTCATTGGGTACGCCAGAGGCGGCATCCAGGGCTCTGAGACGAATCTCTTCAATAGCGGTGTTTACATCTTCTTCATTTCCCCAAACTATAACTACCACATCTACATGCCTGGCCTTAAACAACTCCTGTATCTTTTTCAGGTCCCGTTTACGCCGTTTGAAAAAGAGGTGGTCATCGGTATGGATCAGGTTGGGCTTCTGATCAAGGCAAGCGATAACGCGTACCCTTTCGGAAAATTCGAAGGAAAAATTGAGCCCCGGCTGAGTGGGGTAGGAGAATAGACCGCCAAAACCTACCAGTTTGATTCCCTTAACGGTTCCACCTTGTTCAAGAGCCTGGCGGATAATTTTGATTTTGGTATTTTTAAATAACTCTTTCAGATCGCCAACCATGGCAGAGAGGGTTTTTTTGGTTATTCCCCGAGAACGCAGAGAGTCACGGATCTCTAACAGGGCTTTTTGGCGCAGCGCCTCACTAGCTACCAGATTACTGATCAGTTTGGTACTGGGCACTCCCTTGATCTCTACCCGGCTGCCACCTTTGATACTGACGTTAACATCCTGTCGGGCAGCGCCTGCACCTCGCCTGACTTTGCCCGAGGCTCTAAGCACTCGGCGGATTTGTTCACCCGCCAAAAAAACTTCTTTTGGGGTTTTTAACTCTGGGGCGGTCACCACTTCCACCAGGGGTATGGAGAGCCTGTCGGTTTTAAAAACAATGGTGTGTCCCTGGTTACTGACCTCCCGGCAGGAATCTTCTTCCAAACCCAGTTGCCAGATATGTACCCTTTTTCTATCTGCGTTGTCCAAAGGAAAACTGCCATTGATACCAACAATAGCAGTGCGTTGAAAACCGGTGGGGATACTGCCGTCCAGGTATTGCTTGCGGCTGATATGGATTTCATCAACAATATTACAGTCGAAGAGCATAGCTATTTCAAGGGCGAATTGAAGCGCTTGCTGGTTCAGCAAAAAAGGTGGAGTATCGTCCATTTCGTAGGTGCATACCACATCGTTATATAATTGATAAATTATTTCTTTCTTAGTCTTGAACTCCATAAGGGCAGTGCCATCATATTCACCTAACTCAGAAAGAGTAGGACGCATGTGGCGTAGAATTTCAACATTATGGGGATGGTTTATTAATTTGGCCGGACAATGACAGAATAGTTTTTTAAAGGTATTTAACTGTTGATGGACTTCCAGTCCGGCTTTGAGACCAAGTTGATAGAAAATTGAATCTCCCGGCGGGGTAAAAACAATTGGTTGTACCTTTTTTATTTTCACATTAATTACTTTGATTTCAATATGTTAAAAATCTCTTTGGCATGCTCCTTGGCTTCCCGGTGCTCGGCTGCTATATCTGAATCAGTGATTATTGGCATATCAAGCGCTTTTTTAGCCCATTTTTTTGCTTCGGCCCATTTTTTGATTTTATGATAGGCAATAGCCATATCCAGGTAGATACGCAAGTCTTGGGGATTAAATTCCCGGGCCTTGGAAAAATAGGCAAAAGCTTTATCCATATCGCCGTAAGAGAGGGGCCAACCCGGGGCATCTCTATAACATCTGCCTATCAAACGGTGTCCCCAGGAAAATTTTGGGTCCAGAGATACCGCTTTCTCAAAATTTTTTCGAATGGCGCTTAACTTGGTTAAAACATTTATTAACCCTTTTTCCATTGCCCAGGAACTTAACAGGACGCCAACCCACATGTGGGCAAAGGGTTCCCGGGGAATTAATCTAACCATCTCTTGCGCCTTACTAAGCCCTTTTTTAAAAACAATTACTTTATTGGGGTCGTTTTTGGGCAGATGTGAACCATACCACCAGTATAGCCGTAACAGCCGGTTCCAATATAAAATTTTATCCCTGTTCTGTTCCAGTAATTGTCCGTATAGTTGTATCCCTTTTTGAGCCTGGTCTAAATCTTCCCGGTTTTTAAAAGCAATAACCGCTTGCTCAACCAGATTTTGCTCGGTTTGGATATTGCCGGCAGCAGGGTTAGGATTATCCTGACCAGAAGCAATATTTTTGGTTGCTTCAATAGCCTCTGGAGAAAGATCTTCTGCGCTTAGAAGAGGAGAACTTAACAGGATATATCCACCAAAGATTGTCAATAAAAGCGATTTTACAAAGTATCGTATCATTTAGGACTTGTCCTCCTCATCAACATTAAATTCGACTAGATGCTTATCTAACTTATTGATATGATTAGCAATACTGTCAAGTTTTATCTGTATGTGTTCTTGGTTTAATTCACCCTTGGCCATGCTAATTTTCAGATTATTTAAATCCTGGTTTAACTGGCTGACCGATTTTTTCATACTGATAACTTTATTACGCAAAGAGGAGATAAAACTGTTCATAGAGTTTTGCAGCCCCTTCAAGTAGTCCCATTTTCTCAATACAATAGAGAATTTCAGGTCCCCGTTTTCCAGTCGTTTTGTAGAATGTTGGAAACGATACACCGGCCCGAAAATTTTATGAGTATGAAAAATGGTAAACAGGCTGACCAGTAACAGAAAAACCAGAGTAGCCGGGATAATTTCTCCTTCCACCAGGTGGGAGAATTCCTGGGCTATAACTTTTGATCCAGCGTCAGATTCCGACAGAGGGGCCAGGTAACTGGGAAGCCAGATGATAAGAACTACCAGCAGAGCGAAAGATACCAGTGACCCAATAGTAATTATGGTAAATTTTATTTGTGATTCCTTGTCCACCACATATATACGACGTTTATAATTTGTAAATGCCGACAAAATATGCTCCTTTTTAAATAAGAGGATTGTCAAATTATTTTATGAAGTTATATCTATTTTTGACTAGAAAGTCAATAAAAATTAGGTGTTGAGGATTAGGGAATAGATGTTTGGTGTCAGGGATCGAAGACCCCTGACACCTATAACCTTTTAATGGGCTAGATTGTTAACAAATACACTTAGTCTGGAGTTGAGGTCTCCTTCACCATCGTAAAACATGTTAACAATGGGAACTCCGGTTTCGGTTTGAATTTTTTGAAACAGAGCGGTACAGATGGTGCCCGGCATACAGGTGAAGGGAGCACAGTTCACTACCATATTTGCCCCTTCCTTAATAAACATGCGGGCCCGGCCTACAGTTAATATGGTTTCACCTTCAAAATAGATGGGAATATCTTTTTCCCCCTCTTTCAAGGCTTCCTCAATAGGCGGTTCCATCCTATCGGCCAGAATTTCCTTGAACAGTTTGTACCAACTATGTTCAGAGTAAGTCATAAAGATATTTTTTAATACGCTGGGCCAGGAGGTCCACTTGCTCACCAAGCCCTTTTTAAAGGCAAAGGATTGCATGTGGGCGGTATATAGAAACCATTCCGCCATGGGGGCCAGCCACGCTTCGCCGCCATATCTTTCTATGGATTTGATAACTTCTTCATTGCAGAAGGGATTGCAGCGTACGTAAATTTCACCAACAATACCTACCAAAGGTTTTTTTACATCTTCCCGCAGAATATTTCTGGCGGCATTCATAAAGCGTAACATCACCTGGTTTTGATCCTGATGATTTCCACCTCGGGAGAGGCATTTTTCCATTTCGCACAGGTAATACTCTGCTATCCGGTCGGTTTCTCCTTTGTTCACTTCGTAGGGGCGGATGCGGCAGCAGATCTTGTTGAAAATATCGGCAAAAAGGACGCACAGCCACATTTGGCGCCGAAGAGACTCATCCATTCCCTGGTAAGAGTTTTGGGAGGATGGGGACAAGATGGGCACATCCTGGTATCCGTAACGGTTTAAGATCATCCGGTGCAGCAGGGAATACTGGCCGAAACGGCAGGGACCATCTGCAGTGGCCATAAAAAAAGCATGCTTTTTGGGATCGGCATCTATTTGTTTAAATTTACTAAGCAGTGCTCCAATGGTAACCGAGGTGGGCAGGCATTCGCTACCCCTGGTTACGCTACGGCCAATTTCGAAACTTTCAGTGGTCTCATCGGGTAGGGCTTCGCAATCGTAACCCGCCCCTCTGAAAGCGGAGGCAAAGAGACGACCGCCGGTGTTGACCATTGACGGGATCCATAACTTACGGTTTTTAAAGTCGTTGTATTTTGCATCTGGTATATGGATCACTGGAGCCTTGATGGGTTCATCAAAGTTTTTCACCACATCTAAAAAGGCTTCCACTCTGGTTATATAGCCGGTATCAGCCCCATGCTCATCCAACTCCAGGGTCAAAAATGGTTTTTTACCCGACACTTCTTCAGCGTAACTGAGGATAAAAGAATCGGGACCACAACTGAAATTGGTGAAGTAAACTCCAAATAGATTGGGATTATCCCGGATAATTTTCATGGCCGAAATGATCCGTTGGCCATAGTTCCAGTACATGTTGTTAAACTCATCTCCCAGCCATTGCGACTCGAAGGGGATAAAATCCAGGGGAATCACGGTAAAACCTTTGTCTGCTATCTTTTGGGGCAACTCCAGGTTTATGCCGGTATCGTAAATATTGTAGGGCCGGCCAATTATAACAATGGCTTTTTCTTTCCGGTCGGCTAGTTCTTTCAGTATTTTCTCACCTTCG
>CAZTWC010000048.1:1903-8748 GCA_964617105.1 uncultured Myxococcia bacterium | reverse complement strand
GGTTCGGCATTTCTCCTCGAAATGATCTTGGGCCTTAAGTCCCAGGGCCAGGGCTTTAGCGATTTTGCGCCGGGAAAACTTAAACCGTTGCCCAATTTTGTCGAACAATTCATCGATAATTTTATCTTTCGGCATCCGATGATCAAAAACCGGGGAGATAAAGTTATCGGTGTTGTAACCGTTTAGTTCCAGAGCGCTTTTGATAGTGGCTGGAGCGCTTATCACATAAGGACAAAAATAACTGTTGGAGGTATGGCGGGAATTTTTGTTGGAGATCATGTAGGGAAAGAAAATATTTTTTTCATCCTGATCGCAGAGTCTGGCCAAATGTCCGTGCATAGCTTTGATCGGAAAGCAGAATTCAGCCCCCACCAGACTAACTCCTTGCTGTTTGGCTGCTTCATCGGTGACCTTGTCCATTTTTAAATTGATACCCAATTCGGCGAAAAAGTGGCGCCAGAGAGGGAAAAATGAGTAGGTGGTCAACCCAGAGGGCATGGTAACCTGGGGAGCGTTTTTCCCCAGTTTTTTTCTTTCCAGGCTACGGAATAATTTATTTCGCTTGAGTATGGGATTGTAATGTTTGCTCACTTTCATCTTCTTATCGTCAGGTTCCCGACCGCACAGGTAACCCCAGGAGGGAACATTGTCATCATCTTCAATATGGGCAAAGGTGATTTCACAGAGATTATGGCACATTTCGCAAACCTCTTTTTTCAGGTCTATTTTGCGACTGGCCAAATCCAACCCTTTGAAAACGCTAGCAATATTAGCAGAGCGCATCTGCTCGCGGGTTAGCAGGGCTACACCATAACAACCCATGACGTGGCAATATGGTGAAACCACCATCTCTACTCCCAAAAGGTTTTCAAAGGCTGCTACCAGTCCTTTGTTTCGGGCAGTGGCGCCTTGAAAGAATATTTTATTCCGGGAGTAATAGCGATTTCCAACCACTTTGTTGAGATAGTTTTGTACCACTGAATACATTACTGCAGCCAGACATTCCTCCTTGCTGTAACCGCGTCGGATCAGTTTGTGTACATCCTGTTCCATAAAAACGGTGCAGCGATCAGAGGTTTTAGGCGGGGCAATATCGATTACCGCCGGACCTACTTCCCACACCTTGTAACCAAGTTTGGAGCCCACTTCTTCAACAAATGAACCAGTGCCTGCAGCGCAGACATAATTCATGTTGGAGTCGTAGATGTTGCCATCGCGGGTGCGCATATACTTGGAGTCCTGTCCTCCAATTTCAAAGATGGTATCGATTTGCGGGTCCACGTCCATAGCACCGGTTACGTGAGCAGTAATTTCGTTGATTACTGCATCAGCGCCAATAATAGAGCCTATCATCTTGCGGCCCGAGCCAGTGGTGCCGCATCCCAGAATTTTAAATGGGGTGTTCTTTTTTTTCAGCAGATTAGAGAGGGAGGTGAACAGTTTTCTGGTAGCGGTAATGGGATCACCGCCGGTTTTGCGGTAGATATCCAAAAGCACTTTTTTGTCATCGTCCATAAGCAGTATTTTGGTGCTGGTGGAACCGATGTCAATACCCATGTAAGCCTGCACTTCACCCTCCTGGGGCCAATAACTTATCCTGATTTCATTGTCATCTTCATCTACATAGTTTTCTTTTACTTCAAAACTGGGATATTTGGTTTTTTTCAGTCTTAAAGGACTGTAGTTATCTTCACCAGAACCACGGCCCACCAGGGTTTCCTTGAGATTGGCCCAGGCGACTGTAATATTTTTATCGGGCAGGGACCCAATGGAAGAGAGTTTGGCCGCACCCAGGGCAGAAGCGGTATGAGCTCCTTCAAAAGTGGTTATCTGTTGGGCGTATCTCTTTTTCAACCATTTGATTACCTCTTTGTTCTGGGCTACACCCCCGGTTACTACTGTAAGGCCACTTAAGGGCTTGCCGTTCAACAGGGTTTGTAACATAGTGCTGGTCATCCCTTTGCATAGACCAGACCACAGATCCTGTTTGGAGTAACCCTGTTGCTGGCGGTGGATCAAGTCACTTTTGGCGAAAACAGAACAGCGGGTGGCGATATTGGGAGGACAATCGCAATCCACCTCTTTAATATCTTTGTAACTAAGACCCAGTCTCCCGGCCTGTTCATCCAGAAAAGAGCCGGTGCCGGCGGCACACAGGGAGTTGGTAGAAAAGTTTTGGAAACTACCGTTTTGGTCCAGCATAATCAAAGTGATGCTGCCGGAACCCACATCGATAATGTTGCGTACGTTTGGAAATTTCTCTTTTATCACCCGCACCAGGGCACGGCAGGCGTCGATGGGCTCTTGTTCGATTTGTTGGCAGAGTAAGTTAGCGCCGTTACCAGTAACACCAATTTTCTGGTACTGGTATTTACCGTTGTTAGCGATTACTTCCTGAATAGCTTTGATCGGGTTTCCCCGGTGATTAACATAGATCTCCTCCAGGGATTTTTTTCCCCTGGGGTCATAGGCCACCATCTTTAGAAATAGGCTACCGATATCAATACCCAGCACAGTTTTAAGTTGTTGAGATTTTTTCTCGCTCATGGTATCTCTCCTGGTTATTAGATGGTTTAATTATGTATAATTGTTCTTGAAAATGACTAGAATGACACGTCAGTCTAGTCATTTAGTATAGATTTAAATTGAGCGTATGTCAATAAGAAATTTGACAACTTTTATCACTACTGTCCGGCACGGTTATTGTATAGACTTAATACTGCGGGCGAGAAATGACAAAACTATCGACACATGAATTTCCCATTTGCGGATCTATTTTTTCCCAAATCCTTCTTCAACTCCCGGATAAACTCTTGTAGTTTCTCGAAGTGGGAGCCTGGCCAATAGACTTTTTGGCACGATTGGCATTGGCTAAAATCATGATAGTATTTTTTGGTTAGCGGTTCCAGGATATCCAGCACCGATTCTTTGTCCACCGCTATTAATAATCCATTGCAATCAGTGCACCGGCTAAAGGGCTTTATCTGGTTTTGCAAATGGAATCGTTTTATCACCTGCCGGGCTTGCTCATTGGGGGAGTTGGAGCGGATAAAACAGCCCCGAAGGACAATTTTTCTCTTTAGCAACAAAAGGTTACGCGACAGGATTATCCGTTGCTCCTCTTCCATCAACTCCAGCAATTTTTTGTCAACTATATTAATGTGATGAGCTACATCAAAACCTAAAAGACGCATTTTGTGGGCTAGTTTCCCCAGGTTATGGTCAGCCACAAACCGGAGGTTTCTGAGCGGACGCTCCTGTAATCGGGTAATATCAGAGATATCAAAGGACTCAAATACCGGATAAACCGAAATTCGGTCCCCTTGATTTATTTGGTGTTCAAAGGGTACTGATTTTCCATTCACCAGGATCAAGTCCACTTCGGTATGGGGCACACCACAGGATTCTACCAGATCTTTAACCGAAGTGTGGTGGCAAAACTCCCGGACAAATTCCTGTTTTTTCCTGGAGTGGGGCAAAAAATCGTTTAGCTCTTCATAAAAGCGGATATGAACCAGGATTTTTTCCATGAGTTATTAAAGGTAACTATAGTTCCCGTCCGCTAAATCACTTCGTGGCTTTCGGACGAGAACTAAATAATCTCCCTACTCAGAACCCACCCGTACCAGCCTCGCATAGACCGGTGGCATCGTTGCAGATAAGACTATTTGAGCCATCGTCGCAATCTTTGTCCTCTTTACATGGCGGTTTACAAAAGGCTTCTCCGGTAGTCCAGGGCTGGCAGACCTCGGTAACTCGGTCTATGCCGGTTTTGCAGGTAGTTGGATTGGTCGGGTCGCACTTTTTCAAGCACATTCCACCGGTGGGTGAAATATTTGTAGTAACCGGAACACACAAGGTATTAGCATCGCACTGGTTCATCTGTCCAGGAGTGCAGAACCAGGCACAGATATTGGTGTCGGGATTGCAAGTTGGTCCAGCCGGGCAATCGGTGTCAACATCGCACTTGGGCCAGCACTTCTTGGTGGTCTGCTCGCAAACAAAGCCTTCGTAACACTGGCTGTCCTCAGTGCAGGCGGTCTGTTTGGGTTTGCATTGATTATCAGCCTGATCGCAGAAGTGGTCAGTTGGACATTGGCTGTCCTCCGTGCAGGCGGTCTGTTTGGGTTTACATTGATTGTCCGCCTGGTCGCAGAAGTGATCGGCGGTGCAATCGGAATCCACGTTACATGCAGGTTGGACAGTGCCGGAATGGCAGGTTTTAGTTGTTTCATCACAAACCGCGCCGTCAGCACCACAGTCAGAGTCGGTGGTGCAGCCCTTAGGCAGACAGTAGGTGTTGGTGTCAGAGAGGTTGTTTTCATCTTTTTTACACTCTTCCCAACTGTTGCACTCGGTGCCGTCGGTGCATTTGGGCAGTTCGGCCGGGCCGCATTTACCGGTTGCTATATCACAAACACCGGGTCTGCACTCTGAGTCGGATTTACATCTCCTTACACATACATTTATCGCATTTTGTCCAAGGGTAATACAGGCTTCACCCCAATTGTCAGACCCCATCTTGCAACCCGGATCGGTGAAAGCAGGATCACACTTTTTCAGGCAATACCCGCCAGTGGGTGAGTATGTGGTATCCACTGGAATACAGACGGTATTGGTGTCACACTGATTAGAACCATTGGGATCGCAATACCAGACACACAAGTTGGTGTTTGGATTGCAACTTAGTCCAGCGGGGCAATCGGCGGGCACATCACATTTGGGCCAGCATTTATTATCGGTGAGATCGCAGCCATAGTTAGTTGATGGACACTGGCTGTTCTCAGTGCAGGTGGGCTGTTTGGGTTTGCATTGATTATCAGTCTGATCGCAATAGTGGTCAGTTGCACAATCACCATCACTGGCACAGGAGACTGGTTCTGGTGGCTTGCACATGCTGGTGTTGGGGTCGCAGGTGTGATCCGGCGGGCAATCTTCATTGCGTTGGCATTTGGGGTTGCAGTGCCCGGTTTGGGCTCCATTCTCCTTCATGCAAAGAGCATCGGTTCCGCAAATCGTGTCGTCAGTGCAGCCCTTCGGCAGGCAGTAGGTGGTGGTGTCAGCAGGGTTGGCTTCATCTGTGCGGCAATCCTCCCAACTGTTGCACTCGGTGCTGGATGCGCATTTGGGCGGTCCGGTGGGATTACACTGTCCAGTGCCAGGATCGCAAACATTGTCGGTGGGACATTGATCATTGGTGGTACATTTGCGCACACAAACATTTGTGCCAGCCTGGCCAATGGATAAACAAATTTCGCCTACATTGTCAACGCCTGCTTTACAGCCGGGATCGGTAAGAGCAGGATCGCATTTTTTAAAGCAAAAACCGCCGGTTGGCGAGTGTTTGGGCTCAACTGGAATACAGACGGTACTGGTGTCACACTGGATGGCACTTTGGGGATCACAATACCAGACACACAATTTGCTGGCTGGATTGCAGGACAATCCCGCCGGGCAGTCGTTGTCCACATTACATTTGGGCCAGCATTTGTTGTCATTGGGATCACACCCATGGGTTGATGGACATTGGCTGTCCTCCGTGCAGGTGTGTTGCTGCTTTGGTTTGCATTGATTATCAGCCTGATCACAGAAGTGATCGTCGGTGCAATCGGAATCCACTTTACATCCAGGTTGGATAGTGCCGGAATGGCAGGTTTTAGTTGCCTGATCACAAACCGCGCCGTCAGCACCACAGTCAGAGTCGGTGGTGCAGCCCTTAGGCAGACAGTAGGTGTTGGTGTCAGAGAGGCTATTTTCATCCTTTTTACACTCCTCCCAACTGTTGCACTCACTGGTGGCGGAACACTGTTTTGGCCCCTGGTGCAGGCAGCGTCCCTGGGGATCGCAGAACATTCCGGGATCACAATCCTGGCTGGATGCGCATTTGGTTAGTTCACAACCATTTTTATCCAGGTTGCAAACCGCGCCTGGCCCGCAGTCCTCATCTGCCTGGCAATGGGCATTGACGCACAAACGGATCAGCGTGGTATCCACTGTATATATCCGGCAGCGTTCCCAACTTTGGCACTCCTGGTGTTCTGTGCAAGGTCTTTTGCTGCGGGGCAGACAGTAACCCATATCTACAGCGCAGAAATGGTGTTCCAGACATTGGCTGTCTTCCTGGCAGGCAGTGGGCTGGCAGATATTTTTGGTAGTATCGCAGACAAATCCTTCACTGCATTTTTCTGTGTCAGAACAGGCTTTGTAGGTACAGGTACTGTTAGCCTGGTCGCAATACAACATATGGCCGCAGTCAGCATCAGTTGTACATCTTTGATGGGGGCGGCACTGGTAATCCACCCGGTCGCACATCTCTCCGGTCGGACAGTCGCTGGTGCCATCTGCATTCACTTGGCAATTCAAGGGCTTGCAGGTAAGATCTCTAAGATCGCAATAGTTGTTGGCAGCACAGTCGCTATTTCTGTAACACTGGGCTTTGCCCGGCTGGCAGGTGTGCAAAATCATATTGCAGAAACTGGTACCATTTTCTGCATCCGGACAATCTCCATCGGCTTTACAGCCTTTAAAGCAGTGCTGCTCCTCAAAGTTGCAGAAATAGGTTTCCGGACAGGTATTGTTGAGGTCGCAATAGGGGTAACAATGTTTGGTGTCAAGGTTGCATTTTGAACCCTGGCGGCACTCGGTATCAGTGGTGCAGGCTTTTACTTTGCACTCGCCCTGGCTGTTCCCCGCTTCAATCTGACAATAATGATCAAGGAAACAGTCGGTGTCTTTACCGCATCTGGGGATCATCTCTTTTTTACAGTGATTGTCAGCATGGTCACAGAACTCACCTGGAGAACACTGGTCGTTAGTATTGCACCAGAAACGGCACTGTTTGATAT
>CAZTWC010000048.1:0-1893 GCA_964617105.1 uncultured Myxococcia bacterium | reverse complement strand
GAAGACCTCCATTGCACTACCCCCAGATGTGAAAGGGATATGGGCAGAGCGTTGACAGCGGGCATTTTCGCCGCAATCAGAGTCTTGTTCACAGGGTTTGGGGTGACATTCGCCTTCAGTAGCACCAAATGCAATTTGACAGTTATTGCCTGTTCCGCAATCTTCATCGGTTTTACAGGCAGGCATTGTGTGGTGGCAGCTGCCATCTTCACAGACAAATCCTTCGGCACAGTCGGACTCTAGTTTGCAATACCTGGGTTTACAAAGGTGCTCGTACTGGTCGCAGAAGTGATCTGAAGCGCAATCGCCATCATCTTTACATCCTTCAACTACTCCAGGCCGGCATTTTTTATCGGTCAGATCACAGAAGGAGCCCATAGGGCATTCCAGGGTGTTCAGGCAATCTTTTTGATGGCACCTGCTATCAGTGGTGTTGCAGATCTCTCCGGGCCGGCACTCCTCATTGTTGGCGCAGAAGAATACGCATTTGTAGTTACTGCAAGTATAATCACTACCGCATTCTTCATCACTATTACAAGGTGTGCCCAGGCACCGCTTTATTTTGTGATTGCAGAACATATTGGGACCGCAGTCTTTATCCTCCAGGCAGCGTCTGATACAATGGTCGCCGCCTCGTTGGCCGAGCACCTGGTTGTTGCTATCCAATACATCTTGTATTTCTTTACCAATACAGATAAAACTGCCGGTATTCTGGGAATCGCCGATAGGGCAATTGTCGCCCCTGGAGACATCGCAAGGCGGAAAACACTGGCCGCTGCTGCTGCAGACCAGATTTATGGTTTTGTTTTCATCCGCCAGATAGATTTGGCAATCGCTATTGGTCTGGCATTTGCGCCAGCAAAAGAAATCTTTTTCAAAATTGGGCTGGCAGATGAATTCTCCTGGGATGGCACAACCGGTAGGATCACAATTGGGCAGACAAATTTCATCCAAAATCCGATCTTTCAAGCATATAGTATTGCTTGGACAGCCCTCTTTGGGACAGCCCGGGTTTTTGAGGATACAGATCTTTTGGCCATCACTTTCCAGGCAACTGGCCTGAACCGATTTGGTTCCTAAATGCATTCCGCAGTCACTGTCACTAGTGCAACTTTTGCCAATAACTGGAGCGCAGCCGGCATCTTCGTCAACCTGGCCGTCACAGTCGTTGTCGCGTCCGTCACAGGTTTCAGTTGTTGGCTCTCCCGGGGTGCATTGATTGGTTTTACCATCCACGCATTCAGGTACTGTCACCCGGCACTCTCCCTCTCCACAGTCTATGTGGCCCTGGTCCTCATCGGTTTTCCCATCGCAGTCGTTGTCAATGCCATCACAACTGTCATAGTTGTCTGGCTTGAGATCGGCGTTGCTGTCATCACAGTCCAACGGCGGAGAATAACCATCACCATCCTGGTCAGTCTTGACGCCAGGCAGGCAAACCATCCGGCCATTATTGTCCTTCTGGCAGACCATATGGTCGCGGCATTCGTGATTGTTCATACACTTGGTGCTGCAAAAATTAACTCCAGCCACCTGAGTGCACATATGGTCAGCACTTATCAGGTTGCTGCATTCAAAACCGCCTGGTTGGCAGGGGATGTTGCATACCCCCATGGAATCTTCCGGTTTACTTTTCACACACAGGCTCAAGCGGCCGTGCAGACTCTGGCACTGAGAAGCATCAGCGCACTCTTTACCAATATGGGCTTCTGGATCCAGTTGCCCGCAGCCTTCGTCTATTTTGCCATCGCAATCGTTGTCAATACCATCACAACTCTCTCGCTGGCTAATACACTGGTAATGGCAGTAACTTCCGCCCCGTTTTCCAATCAGGTTGGAACTGGCGTCAGTTACATCCTCCAAAGGATTTTCAGTGCACACAAAGTTGCCGTC
>CAZTWC010000047.1:11320-18448 GCA_964617105.1 uncultured Myxococcia bacterium | reverse complement strand
AGATTTCGTGATGGAAAGTTCTGTCATTACTATGATCAACTATATCAAAGAGGGTAAAATCAAAGTTGATAAGACCAAAAACGATGGTAACTCCTATACTTTTCATGACTCATGCAACAATGCCCGTTCCTGTGGTCTTTATGAAGAGCCCAGGGAATTGTTGAGTTATGTGATTTCCGACTATAGGGAGATGTATCCCAACCGGGCAGAAAATTTTTGCTGCACCGGCGGTGGCGGCGCCATGTCCATGTCAGAATATACCCCCCGCCGGCTAAAGTCTGGTGTGGTCAAGTCAGAGCAGTTAAAAGCCACTGGCGCCAGCGTAGTAGTTACCTCCTGCCACAACTGTGTTGACGGTCTTACCGACGTGATCCGCCACTATAAATTGGGCCTGGAAGTTACCCAGGGAGTAAACCTGGTGGCTAACGCCCTGGTGCTGGACGAAAAATAGTATAAAATAGACCAGTCACAATAAAAATCGATAGCGCCCACATCAGATATTCTGACCTGATGTGGGCGCTATTTTTTGGGGAGGGATATGGGAAGTGTCAACCCATTCTCTGGCTTAAAAAACTGTTCTGCATTAAATAGCCACTGGCAACTATAAGTAAAATCACCACCACCACTAAAAGGGCGTAAAAAAGCATGTTTAATGCCACTTTTTTACGGTTTTCTGAACGCCACACTTTCAAACTTATCGCGGAAAACAAAAGCGCCAATCCATAAAAAACCACCATAGAAGATACTGATGGCAGGTCAGTAATTATGGAGAAACTTACCCCGCACATACAGACTAAGATTCCGGTTGTCCAGCCGATTATCAATTGAATTAATAATCTACTGCTAACCAGCATGGCAATAATTGCCGGAGATATTAAAAAGATGAAAACCAGCAAAACGCCAGCGGTTTTGACAGAAACTGAAACCACAATTCCCAAGGTGAGGTAAAAGAAAAAATCCCATAATTTAACATTGATCCCCTGAGTAAGGGCTTTATCAGGATTTTCTGATATTAAAACAATTATGTCCTTAAAAATATAATGAACCAGGCCAATGGCACAATAAACCCCAAACATTATGATGATGCTGTCCCATTTAATCCATAAAAGATCTCCGGTCATAACACTTTTTATGTGGGAAGCCCCATGCGGGCCTTGAGATGCCAACAAAATAACCGCTGCCACGGCCATGGCATAAATCAAACCTACAAAAGCCTCTTGAGGAATATTTCTATTTTTAACTCTAATAAAAGAGAAGATTATGGCTGCCATTATTGTAAACATTAGAGACAGAAGATAAGCCACCATGGTGTCTGGATGAAACCCCATAATAAAGGCTACGGTAGAGCCCAGAGCGGCAACCTGGCCCATGGCCAGATCTACAAAGATGACATTGCGCCTTAAAATCAGCAGGCCAAAATAGGTAAATATAGAGGTAAATAATAAACCGGCTAAAAAGGGTTTAAAAAATATGGAAACTATAAAATCGGACAAAGGCACTCCTTAATCCCTCCCTTTTATGGTCTGGGCCCAGTTTTTTATCTTGTCAAGGGGGATTTCATTGGATTTACTATTTTTTTCCGGATCATAACCAAAATTCTGATTGCTGGTACCGGTCAGTATTTGAAGGAGTTCACTGCGCACAAAGGGAAATTGGGATTGTTCCAGCAAATTGATAATAAATTTTATCCCCAGATATTGGTCAAATTCCAGCACTCTTTTAATCACTAAAATTTTCAATTCATCATCCTCACTCTTATTTAAGAGTGGGATGAGTTGGTTAACTTGACTCTTGGATATCTTGTTGATGGTGCTTACCTGCTGGTCATAGGGCATATTTTCCAATTGCTGAAATATATCTTCTACAGATTTTTTATCACCTTCGCTATGACCACGGTGGTTATGGTGCTGATCTGCACCATGTGTCTTACTGTGATCGTGATGGTCAGGACTATGGTGATCAGGTTTGGCATGCTGGTGGCCGACATGACGATGATGGGGAAAAATAGCGCCTGCGCCGTAAATAAAGCCGAAAAATATGGCGGCTGATAAAAATGTATAAGAGGCTACTTTTAATAATGCCTTTAAAGGGTGTTTTGCTCTGGCCACATGAATAATCATAAGCAGCAACACCATGACCAGGCCATAGATGCAGACCACCACCGGCCCACTGGGCAGATTGCCGAAAAATGAAACTAAAAGTCCGGAAAAACTGACCAGGGTCCCCAGAGTCCAGCCGATTATCAGTTGGTAGAAAAGAATATTAGTAATAAGCATGGCGATAATGGCTGGAGCCACCAGAAAGACAAACACCAGTAAAACTCCGGCAGTATCAACCGAGATTGAGATCACCACCCCAAAGGAGAGGTAAAAGAGAAAATCCCATAAACGGACATTTATCCCTTTTTGCCAGGCTTTTTGAGGATTTTCGGAAATAAGTATAAACTTGCGGCGAAAAATATAGTGAAAAATTCCGATGATAGAATAGATAACCGCAGCTTTGATTATTACCGGCCAATCCAAAAAGAGCAGATTTCCGGTCATTATTTTTTTTAAGGCTTTAGCGTCATTTTGGGTAATCAGCAAAATAGCCACAGCAGCGGCTATGGCATAAAACAGACCAATTATTGCTTCCTGGGGAACTCTTTCATCTCTCAACCTGGTCAGAGAAAATAAAATCGCCCCCACAATAGTGAAAATGAGCGAAAAAATATAGGTTGCCCAGGAAGTGGGATGGAAATTAAAAATTATTATCCCAACAGTGGCGCCTAACACCGCCATCTGGGCCAGGGCAAGATCTACAAATATTACTTTGCGCCTGATTACATGTAAACCGAGATAAGAGTGAATGCCCACCAGCACCAGGCACTCAAAAAAAGCGGTTAACATTAAATCGTTGATGGTGATATTTTCCATTTTTTTGCTTTATTTACAGGCGATAACCAGTTCGCCAATAATATGGTCGAACAATTTAAAAAAGTCAGAGGCCTCTTTGACTCCATTGACATCCATTCCTACAAAAGCTACTTTAGCCCCCACTCTCCTGGCTATGGTTCTTACCTGATTTTCATCAAAATAATTGGCAGCCAATATTACTTTGATGCTATTTTTCTGCATTTTGTTTATAACGGTTTCAACATGTTTGGGTGAAGGCGGTATTCCTGGTTTGGGCTCCACGTAATCCACCATTTTCAATCCAAATAATTGATTAAAATAGGTCCAGTTTTTGTGGTAGCCAATAATCTTTTTATCTCTAAAGACCATAGCCTGTTTCAGCCAACCTCCCAACCTGTCAATCAGGGGTTTGCCCTGATAGTTTTTGGTCTTTAAAAATTTAATCAATCTGCCCGATAAAGCCAGTTTGGTGAGAGTCTTTCCTCCCAACAGTTTAACCAGTTTTTCGCCAAAAAGACGCCGGTCTATCTCATCTTCAAAATCGTTTAATTTTTGCTGATAATATTGGGAATTTTCCGGATCTATTTTCTTTAAACCCCCAACAATATTGCCGGCAATTACTTTGCCATTAATAGGATTGTTTTGAATATGGGGATTGCCATAAATATGAACGCCACCTTCACTGCGATTGAACACCTGAGGTTTTTCCCTCATCTTTATCCCGTAAGAGGCAGAAACATATCCTTCCTGGCCGCTTCGTATATTTTTGTTGCCGGAAAGATCAACCAAAGTGGGCGCCCATAATTCCAAATCGAGCCCGGTGCTGACAAAGAGATCCGCATCCGGCAGTTTATTGGCCAGACTGGGTTTGGGCCTGACAAAATGGGGGTCCTGGTATCCCTGGACAAAATAATCTACTTTAACCTTATCTCCCCCCACCATTTTGGCTATGGAAGCATAACCGGACAGGGTGGTTACCACTTTTAACGGATATTTGGGTTTGGCATATCCCAAAGAGGCGCCAAAAATTAAGACTAAAGTTAGTATTGCCAGCATATTGGCAAGGGCTTTTAAAATTTTCATTATATCTCCTTTTCTTTTTCTTTATCTTTTATTAATACCGCTCATGCTTATGCGGT
The DNA here is from genome assembly GCA_964617105.1 of uncultured Myxococcia bacterium. GTDB lineage: Bacteria > CAZTWC01 > CAZTWC01 > CAZTWC01 > CAZTWC01 > CAZTWC01. Next base: position 14,415 of record CAZTWC010000047.1, on the reverse strand, counting down.
CCAACTGCCCAAGTTATCTGCAGCAACACCAGATCATCCGGTCTCTGTCCAATTTTGTGTCCATCTTTATGCATATAGTGGAGCCTTAACCGAACCCAGTGACTTTGCCACCAGTTCAAATAGGGCATAACCTGCCAAAGGTACTTTTCACTGTTATTTAAGGCAAAGGGTTGGGTAAAATCGTAACGAACTCCCATTTCCCAATTTTCATTAATCCGGTAATGGAGATATGAATAGAATCCATAGGCTTTTACAGGATCGCCATGATGATTTACAGCGGTCGGTTCCTGCTCTTTATAGGCATAATAGAGTTCATTTCTGAAAGTCAAAGAATGGTATTTTGCCTGTTTTAGAGGCTCCCAATTTAAGGTCAGGTCGATTCCCCCCAACAGAGTTTTCCGCCTATCCTGGTCAATGATTTCATGATGCTCAGCAGTTTTGCTGCCAGCAAGATTGGTGTTATGATCATTACCCTCATCATGATGCTCTGAGTCTTCTGCCACCAGGTGCTGGTGCGTAGTTGTAGGCTGAAGGGTTTCATCGGTTGATTTGCCTTTATGGTTATTGAAACCAACCATTCCGGTTAATCCTAATTCCAGATAGGTACTCTCATTGAGGTCATAATAATTTTTTAAATGGGCCAAGACACTGGGAATGGTAAAATAATTACCAGCAAACAGGTGCGGGTTTTCACCATTGGTCACCTGCAGGGTTAAAACATTGGCATGGGCCCATAATTCAGGCATCAGCCATTCAAAGGAGAAGCCGGTTTGAGTTAGTCCGCTCCCCCCTAAAATTGTAGTCATGGCCAGGGGAAAATCAAACTGATCCAGTCCTGGCACATGCCAGCGATTTACAATCCCGAATTGCTGTCTGAATTTTCCAATAGTCAAAGAGAGCCTGGGCAATATACTGTTCCAGGTCATATATGCTTCTCCCAGTGCCACCCCGGTTGGGGTTACTCCGACACATATCTTGGTCCAGGAGTAGGGATCGAGATTTGCTTGAAAATGAAATCCCAAAACCCGTAAAAAAGCGCCGTTTCGGTCGACTGGAGAACGGTAATCCCAGTCATCTCTCTGCAAATGAAATTTGGCAAATCCATCACCCACAATGCTGATTTCCGGATTTATGGCCTGTAATGAACGCTGGCCGCTGATAAAACTTACCAGTGATTCCGACTGATTTTCGTCCGTTGCAATGGCTTCCGCCAGAGCGCTCTGGGTCAACGCCTCTTGACGAAGTTTTTCCAGTTCTTCTGTTTCTTTATCTTGTGAGTGGGCCAAAAGATTAAAATTGATAAAATAGATTAAAAATATTGTTAAAACAACAAGTTTTTTGGTCATTTAATGCACTCCATATAGTTGATATCGCAAAGATTTTTTGCAAATTAGCCAATTATTAGTTTAATCTCCATGAATGGTAATGAAGCGCGAGTCACAACAAGAAACCGCAATCATTTTCGCTACCAAGTTAGTGTTCGGGAGGCAACTAATTAGCAATTCCCATCCCAGGAGATGTTCGAATTGGTGTTCTAACCTATCTTTGGTGGGGATAATTTGGGCGCCAATGCCAGGATGGCAATGGAAGAGATTTTGAAGTATTGAGCAAGGTTAATCCAGATCGGGTTCTTCTCCAGCAGAGAAAAAACAGACCCATAATTTAGGGGTGCAGATTGCTGGTTTTGTTGAGCCAGAAATTGGCATTGATGATGTTGAAGTTCAGTATCAATCGCCACCTTTGAAAATGCAGCAGATTCCGGGTATTCAAATTTGGAAAAATGTTTTTTTAACTCAGCGGGTTGGATATGATGTTTATGATAGGTGGAATGCTCAAACTCTTTATGGACCTGGCAAAAGTGGTGTTCTTCAAGGACAAAATGAATGGGCCCCAAAGACCATTGCATAAAAATCAGTGATAATAAAACGATACCCATCCGGATAAAAAATGGCGGCGATTTTTTGGATGGGCGGGATTTCATCTTTTCAGTCTCTTCCATTTTATAAGCATTTTCTATCTCCAATTGACAGTGATCTATATTTTCCATTTGGTTTTTAACTCAAAAAAGATATCTGGAAGAGCATTCTTGAACCAATTCAATACCTGGTTTGTAGCTTCTCTTGCCTCTTTTGCGTCTTCTTCAGCGGGAAGAAACCAGTCATCAGGATAACAAATCTCAACTGCGTATGGCATAAGAATTGAGCATGAATCGCGTAATTTTTTTACGTCACTGTTTAATGGCTCTATTTTCTCTAAAAGCAAAAAAAGATCGTGAGTAAAAGGGTATTTTTGTCCTTTTCCTACCAGGTAGGCTTTTAATAATTTTTCAGCGGCCTGTTGACAATGAAAACATACCGTGTCAAAGGGGACTATTTCCGATTTGAGATTATTATCTGCATTAAGCAGATCATTCATCGCTTTTTGCAGCCATTGTTTAGATATTTCTAGATTATCGGACATACAGGATTTTACCTTCTTTTAATACTGTATATACAAAAGAGAGTTCAGAATTTCTACCTTTTTCAACTTCGAGTGGTGTATAAACTAACAGATCCATACTAAAGGGATATGGCCGAAACAGTTTGTATAAATTACGACTGCGTTTGAATCGAGGCAAATTACTTTCAGCAATAATTAATAGGTCTACATCACTAGTTTCATGGGCTTCACCACGAGCATGAGATCCAAACAAAATAACTTGCTCGGCATTAGTCTCAATTCCAATCCGGGTTGCAACTTGTTTTATTTTGTTTATATCAATCATAAATTGCTATGTTAACATCAGGTGACCAATTTGCCAGTTGAAATCGGTCACCTATTTTTATATCAATCAATTACAGTTTTTCAGCCTCCACAGCACTTACACCAAAAATCATATACTTTTTTTGGTAGTTGTCAATGGATTTCCAGATACCATCAAAAGTGCCGTTTACCAGGGTGGTTCCGGTAATAATGGTTAACTCAGAGTTTTCAACTAGAAAACTGTTCATGGTGTTGCCATCCAGGATTTTTATTCCAAATTTTAATTTATCAATGTTGAGTTTATTTAAATCGGAAATTAAAACATGATTTTTTCCAAAAGTTTTAACCAGGGC
>CAZTWC010000047.1:0-11269 GCA_964617105.1 uncultured Myxococcia bacterium | reverse complement strand
CGGCCCCATTTCTCCAGAATCTGCTTTGATATCTCCGGCCCACATTTTTCAGGGTCTTCGTTCTTGCAATGGAGAGTTTGTTCAACCAGGCCCAAATGTTTAAGCACGGCATTGATAGTGGCAATCAGTATGGCCCGGTTTTGATTTGAGTTTAACTTCAGGTTTAGTATTTCATTCAGAGAACCTTGGTAATTCTCCGGAGAATCGGTAAAAGCCTGCCCTTTTGCACCCAAAAAACTGGCTTCAATAACCCTCTCTTTTCCTTCGATTATGGGGAAATCTTGTCTTAAGGGAGTGCCAATGGCTTCGGTAGGGGTTAGAATAGAGGCAGAAACTGATACTTGAGTATCAAGCAGATGGTTTCTTTTTACTATTTTTCCAAACTCAAGTTTGGCCTGTTTCAATATGTGTTTTTGGGGTTGATTCATAAGTCTATGCCATAGAAAATGTAATAATGAACTTTGCTGCTATAATCAGGAAAATTATTCCAAATAAAATTTTTAATACTATTGGCGAAAATTTACCATTTAAGATGGCGCCGATATTTGAACCCACCAGGGTTCCCAAACACAGAGGAATCGCATATTTTAGTTCAACAAATCCCTGGCTGACTTTAAGAGCGGAACTAAAAAAAGCATTGATGGTAAAACAGGCTAAAGATGAGCCCATGGCAATTTTTACCGGAACATTAAGAAAAAAGATAAAAATCGGCACTAAAAGCGCACCGGTTCCGATACCTAAAAAACCAGGAAAGTTCGGGCAACACCTCTATTGCTAATTGATTGAACCGGCTTTTAGCAGTGCGATAAGGGTCATCTTCACCGGTTATTTCTCGCAATTTTCGGTGAATTATCTGCGCCATCCATGGAGGTGGCCGGTTCAGATCCAATTTGGCTGCTATGCGCAGCACCTCCCGCAGGATCTGTTCATGAACATCGGCGTCATCGGTATAATTGCGAGCAGCCTCGAGACTTTGCCGGAGAAAACATGGTATACAGTCGAGATAAGTGTTCAATGTGCTACTTTCTTAAAATTGCATTGCAAGATTAGACCCCTATAGTCATCATCTAAACGCGTACAGATTTTACTTGCCTAAATATTATATCAAAATTGTGTAAAAAGGGATTAAATACTTGTATTTCATTGATGTTGAATCTCTCCTCTCCATTATATAAGAGAAATGCTGGTCCACATTTTTCTCCAAGTAATTTTCTGAATGTTTTAATCCCTTTTAAAAATTCTGTATTAAAAGTTGATGCCGATTTTATCTCTATTGGTAAAAATTGTCGGCCAGATTTGATAATCAAGTCAACTTCATTGCCGTTACTGTCCCTGAAGAAAAATATTTGTTCATAACCTCCTTGTGTTTTGATACCCTTAATAATGTTTAGAATCACCGCATTTTCAAATATGGCACCGCGCAGAGGATCCCGTTTGAGTTGACTACTGGTTTGAATTCCCAATAAATGTGAAACCAGACCAGTATCATAAAAATAGATTTTTGGAGATTTTATCACTCTCTTACGGATGTTTTCATAAAAAGGTGACAATTGAAACAGCACATAGGATGATTCCATGACTGAAAGCCATTCCTTGACGGTTGTTGAAGAGATGCCGGTGTCTGAGCAGAGTGAAGAATAATTTATTATATTGCCAACCCGTCCGGCCAGTAGCATTAGTAATTTTTGAAAAGAGCTGGCGTTTCTGATGGCCAGCAATTGCCGGACATCTCTTTCTATATAAGTGCGGATATAACTGTTGAAAAAACGGCTATGGTTCAATTGCTTTTCATACAGCCTTGGATAACCACCCAGCAAGACAAGTTCCCATGTGGAATACCCTCTTTTATATGTGGCGATCTCTTTTGGAGAAAAGGGTAAAAGTTCGAGAATCGCAGTTCTACCGGCCAGAGATTGGCTGACTGCTGCACCCAGCGATGGTTGATGGCTACCAGTTAAGATATATGCTCCCTCCTGCTGTCTTTGGTCAACTATTCCCTGTATGTAGGATAGCAGAAACGGAGCGCGCTGCACTTCATCAAGCACTGCTTGTTCACCAAGTTCATCAAGGAATGCGCGAGGGTCCTCTTCTGCCCGAACCAGGTCGCTCGGCATCTCCAGGGAAACATATTTATGTTTGGGGAATACCATTTTTACCAGGGTGGTTTTTCCACTTTGCCTGGGGCCAAAAATTGTTGTTACGGGATATTCGTTTGCCGCTGTAATTAATTCTGGCTCAATTTCGCGTCTAATCATAATGTATTCCCCCTTGGAGGATTTAACTGGCCACTTATCCTTAGTTGCCATATTACATTATTGGCATGTAAATTTCAAGTTGAATATTGGATTTGCATAATCAGAATGTAATTGTCCAGTGGCAGGGGCTGACTATTCCTGATGATTCATTTAGAAATAACTCCGGAGAAGCCAGAGCAAATGCCGGCCATAATTTTACCGGAATTGGGGAGGTCAGGCCTCCAATACTTTCAATAGTGCTTTCAGTTTAGCCTTGTCAGTGGTTTTGATCTTTTCGGCCAACTCTATCCGCAGGGCTTCTGCCTCTCCTTTTTTGACTAATTCATCATCTTTAAGGCCAAGAGCCTTGCCCAGGGTATTGAGGTAAACATCTGGTTTTACCGGTTTTTCAATTACAAAAAGGGTATTGCCCAATTTTTTATGATAACTCTTTATCTGCTCCAAATCTTTTTCTCCCATTTCGTCATGGGCATGAGCTGTTACCACTACTACCGGAATATCTTTCCGGTCCTTGTTTTTTTGGATATAGTTGAAAAATTTAATTCCCGACATTTTGGGCATCACCAGGTCCAGGGAAATTATATCGGGCTTGCATTCGGTCAGGCGGTCCAACGCCTGTTTACCATTTGTGGCTGTCTGCACTGAAAAACCGACATTTTCCAAAATTGTCTGTAAATATAGGCGCACATCCGGTTCGTCCTCCACAATCAGCACTTTTATTTCTTTTGCCATAATCTGTCTCTCCTATTTATTCTGTGTAGAGTCCAAAAGCGCACATATTGGTTAACTCTGAGTAATGAACAACTTCTCCTTTTTGTCACCATCTCTGCGACTTATGACCAACCGTTGTAAATGTTGTCGCGGCAACTCCAGTTTAAATGATGTTCCCGCCCCTTTTTCCGATTCAAAAGTGACCTGGCCGCCGTGCTGGGTGGCAATTTTGCGGGTAACTAAAAGGCCTAATCCTGGCCTCTTCCTCCTCTTTAAGTTGCCTTTTCAGCGACACCACTTCCGAGACATCGGTTAACATCTCGATAATATATTGCACTTCACCGCTGGAATTCATTAATGGGGCATATTGGGCAATATAGTAAATGGGCTCCCCTTTTTTATTAAAACCCTGCTCCTCTGATATTCTGGTTTTCCCGTCAGCAAAGGTTTGGTCAGCCAGGCAGTTGGGGCATTTATCCTGCCGATTTTTATAGAGTTGAAAGCATTTTTTGTTGGCCAGTTTGCTAAATTTTTTTTTGAATTCCTGGTTGACTTCCAGAATGTTGTAGTCTCGGTCAATTACCGCAATGCTGAGAGGCACCTGGTCAAAAAGTTTTTTGTGGCTCCAGGATTTGAGGATATTCTCAGTCATTTTCTTACCAATGTCACCATTTTACAGCAGACCTTTGATCACCTGTAAAAATTTGTCAATAGCAATGGGTTTTTCAAAAAAGGCATTGGGTTCCGGGATAGAGGTGTCTTGTACTAGTTGTTTAAATTTATCCCCTTTGAAACTTGCCGGCGATTCTACTGCACTGATAATAATTGTAGGTTTTTTTCTCAAATTGTTATCTGTTTTTAGATCTTTGTAAAGGGTTATCCCAGATTTTTTGGGCATTATAATATCCAGGCAAATCAGATCGGGAAGATTATTTATAGCCAGATCAATACCGTCAAAGGCGTTGTTTGCAGTAATTACCTGGTAACCTTGATTGGTAAGCAAGGTAGAAAGGTAGGTGATAATATCCGGTTCATCATCAATAATTAATATGGTTTTTGTACTCATGGTTTTTTTGGGTGGCAACTTTCACAGTCCTGCGGACCGGTTTTCATCTTTTGATGGCAACCTATGCACTGGAGGTGGTAGGCACCTTGTAATTTCGGCATGTAGGTATCTTCTCCTGCCGGGCGCTCACTTTTATGGCAACTACCGCACAAAGGAGGCTGAGTCCCAACCGGGCTGTTATGGTGGCAACCCTGGCAGAGAACATCTTCTTTACCGTGAAAAGCAGAGGCTAGTTTGCTGGCCTTACTATAATCACTCAAGATGGTCAATATTTTCTGGTGAGGATAGGTAACGGGTTGGTATTTGTTGGTCAGAGTTTTAATAGTTACGGTCTCTGGTATCTGTTTTTGGGAAAAAGTGAGTTTTTGCGCCTGTACAGGCGGTAATAGTTGCCTAGTCTGTTCTGTCAAGGCACTACCCAGAGTTTTTATCTCCCCAGCCTTTGGCTGCGGACCCCGGTGGCAGGTTTGGCAATTTAATTGGGAGGTAAGTTTTTTCTCCGGCTGGTTCATTATTCTATGGCAACCAGCGCATTTTGCATCAGCCTGCTTTTTTTCATGGCAGCCGATACAACTGTGCCCTGACTGCTTGAGATGCATGGCTTGTTCCAGATTTATACCCCCACTTTTGTCACCGCCCTCAAGAGTGTGACATTTGCTGCAGGATTGCTGGCTCTGGTGATGGCACTGGCGGCAACTCCCTACATAGTTTTCATGAGCTTTATGGTTAAAGGGAACGGTGGTCATTTTAGATTTTTCTAAATTCTGGGCTTTTACCAGGGCGAAATCGGGCTGGGAAACCTTTAGCCTGGGGATGTTGCTTACTTTTTTGATAGCAGCCTGTTTATCTGCCTGGTGGCAACCCTGGCAGAGGATGGGGCCGGTAACCTTGTCGCCCTGGCTGTTTTGATAGTTCCGGTTTTTATGGCAGCCTATGCAGGCCCGGTGAGAAGCCATCCGCATGGAACTGCGGTTTTCTTCCGCCTTTTGGCGGTGGCAATCGCGGCAGGAACGCTCTTTGCCCTTGTGGTATTCCAATTTTTTAGTAGTTTGATTGTACTCATGGTGGCAATCCTGGCAACTCTCTTTAGTGATCTGGACATGCCGATAGTGCAGTGATGCATCCATGCCAAATGGGCGTTGCGCCGGAGCAGCCGAGGGTTTATTGGCATGACATTGGCCACAGGTTAGCGGCCCCTGTTTCAGCCCCATATCTTCGCTTTTTTCGTGACAGCCTATACATTTGTCATGATAAAGGGTCATCAGGGTCTGCTTTTTGCTGTCCTCATTCAGGCTGTAAAACCTGGGGTTCATCAACTGCTTCTCCCCGGTCAGGTGGCAGGTGGTGCAGTCCTGATTCTGGGTATTCAGCGCTTTGGTATGAAAAGTATGCTTGAAGACAACTCCGGGTCTTTCAAGTGGTTTAGTGGAAATGAAGTCATCAAGATTGATAGCATCGGCCCGGGGGACAGGCGATTTTTCCTGCTCAGGAGAGCAGGCAGCCAAAAAGAATAGATAAGACCAAAATATTCCCGCCAGGCTTACTTTTATTAACCAGTGATGGTATGTGATTTGTATTCTCATAACTCAACTTTCTTGATCTATGTCAATTAGCCAATTACCGATGTTTTAGATACTCAAACTTTTGGTTTACCTACCAGATATTGCCAAAATCCGACCATGATAAACAGGAAAAGAATGACTAACAAATATTCCAGACCTTTGGTTGCAAACAGGTCGTAAAAAATAAAACCTTCCATTTAACGCTCCTTTTTTTAATGCCCTTTTTCTTTTGCCCATTCCGGCGGATCGCTCAGAACTGGCATCCGGTTTACTACCCACCGAAAAGCCCAAATTTCAATAAACACAATGGCCAGAGTAATCATGATTTCGATCCAGTGGGGAACATAGTGATTAGGGGCATTCCATTTGAAAACAATGATGGACAGGTTAAGCCGGTTGAGTAAAATCCCCAGCGCTGCAAGAACTGCCGCTGTCCGTACCATATTAATACGTTTGTGTTTTGCCCCTTCTATAAACATAAACATAGGTATGAGGACAAAACCGATCACTTCCAGGAGAAACCAGTATCCCATGGAAGAATTAATGTGTACCCAGTGTTTTCCATGAATAAAGACCAGGCACTTTAGAAACAGATAGGCAAACATAGCCATGGCAGCGCCTTTGGCTAATCCGAGAACAATATCATTGTATGATTTATGGTGTTCTTCAGATATCCTGGTCTGAAAAACCTTGTTACTGATGCTACCTTCAATAATAACAATGGAAAGCCCGGCAAAAATACTGGATACAAAAAATAGGATCGGTATAAATTCGCTATACCATAAGGGGTGAATTTTATCTCTGGCCATAAGGAAAAGAGCGCCGATGCCGGACTGGTGCAGAGTTGAGAGGGTTATCCCAAAAATAACCGCCCCCAGGGTAAGGGACGCCAGAAATTTACGCAGCCTTTTATATCCCAGCCATTCAGCAACTGCCGGAGAAAATTCTATTAGTTCTGCTATCATGTAAATCATAAAATGCCAGGCCACAAGAAAGAGTACAGAACTGGTTCCCCAATCATTGCCAATCATTACGTTCAAGGCATTCCAGGGACGACCCAGGTCCAGCAGCAGAGCACCAGCGTAAAACAAATAGGCTAGAAAACCATTTAGCACCGTAGCCCGGATGATTGGATGGTACTTTTTGGCTTTGAGAATATATACTGCAAAAGTCAGGGAGTAGGCACCACCAGCAAAGGCAACGCCAGTCATAACATCGAAACCGATCCAAATTCCCCAGGGAAATTCCTGTGAAAGGTTGGTGGTTGTTCCTAGTCCAGTGGCGAACCGGTAAACGATTAGCACAAGACCTAAAAGGATTATGGGTGCAGTGATAACATTAAAAGGAGTTATCAGTTTACCTTTTGGTTTTATCTCTTTTTTTAAAAAAGTCAGGAGATCTTTTATCACCTTGTTGGTATCATTGGTAACAGATTCCTGTACGGCCTGGTTATCGGTCATTTTATTTCCCTCGCTTTGAACACCTGCTGTTTTAACCTCAATATCAAGATGGCCTTATTAAGGCTTAAGTTGTTAACGGATTTTTAATAAGTTCCTTTATTTCGTGTTCTCTTTTTGATCCCCACTGCTCTCTATTTTTTCTGTCCGTTCCGTCAACCGGTTTATCCCCAATAACAATGAGGGCCATAGCACGAAAACCACTGGAACCAGATACAGAAATCCTTTGGTAAATTCTGGATAGGGGGTGGTACTGAGAGTGGTTTTAAAACCTATTTGATCAAAAGGCACACTGGACATATATAACCATGAGGTGCCACCCGCTTCTCTTTCGCCATATACGTGGTGATGATACTGTCCCGGATATTTGCCAATTTGACTTTTTGCCATGGAGAGCATTTTTTTACGGGTGCCAAACAACAAGGCCTCTGCCGGACACGCTTGCACACAGGCAGGGAGTTGCCCTTTTTTTAAACGGCTAAAGCAGAAGTTGCATTTTTTCAATTTGGGCGCCGCTTTTTCATATTCAAACTTGGGGACATCAAAGGGGCAGGAAATCATGCAGTACCGACAGCCGATGCAGTTGGTATCCCAGGTAACCGGCCCCTGTTTTCTTTTCTTCATAGCGGCGACCAGACAGGCAGAAACACATCCGGGCTGATTACAGTGCATACATTGCCGTTTGACATTGATTGTCCCTTTTTGGGTTTCAAACCGATTTACCACTGTCAATGATATAGTGGAGGTGGTGCGGACACTATTGAAAACCGATTTGTCGTTGATATTGGGAATGGGCAATCCGTTAGCCTGGGCGCAGGCTAACTCGCATTGGCGGCAACCGATGCAGCGGGTGGTATCCACCAACACGCTCAGAAACTCTACCTGGCCTGAGGCATTGACAATTGCCGGCGCACCGCCAACCATGGTTAGTCCGCCTGCTGTCATCCCCAGTTTTAAAAACTGCCTTCTATCCATGAATTTTTTCCACCAGGATTTCACTGATAAACCGGACATGCATGCCCAGTTTGTGGTACCCGATAATGTCTTCAATGCCGCTGTGGCAGTTGTGACATGGTGTGACCACAATATGAGCACCAGTTGATTTAAGCTGTTCCGCCTTTACCCGGTTACCTTTGGTCCGGGTGGTTTTCCAGGGCGGACCGCAGTTAATAACCCCGCCGCCGGCAGCGCAGCAGAAATTGTGTTCGTACTTTGGATATACATCCCTGAAATCAGAGCACATTGTGTTCATAACATAGCGTAGTTTTTCTTGCAGTCCCCGGCCTCGAACAATGTTACAGGGATCTTGCACTGTTATGGGCTGATCAAATTTTTTGGCTATTTTAATTTTTCCACTCTTTAAAAGATCGTAATAGAATTCTACCGCATGCACCATGGGGATAGGGGTATGCTTCCAGGATAGCCACTTAGGACCATCGTAAACCGCGCCCCGAAAGGCGTGCCCGCATTCTCCCATCACCACTTTTTTCACCTTGAGACGCATAGCGGTTTCCCAGTGCAAACGCTCTATTCTGCCCATGGTTTCAAAATCACCCGAGTACATAGGCATGTTGCTGTTGTCCCAACCGTCAGTGGCCGGCATGGTCCAATTCAGTTTGGCAATCTGGGCTATCTGGGCCATGTTGGCCAAGAGTTGAGCCAGAATTCTCGGCTCCGGGCCAATCACCGAATACATAAAATCAGCCCCTTCCACTTCCAGGGGGATTCTGCTGTTTGGCACTTCGAAGCAAGCCTCTTCCTCCTGCCACTGCAAAGTATCCACCCACTCGTCCTGACCAACCCACATCTGGTTCATGGTGGCGGCATGACTGTTCACCGTATCCTGGAGATATTGGGGCACCAGTCCCAGCAGGTTGCACATCCGCCTGACCGTGAGGATCATGTAGGCCATATCGATGCCAAAAGGGCAATACATGCTGCAACGCCGGCAGACATTACACTCGGTAAAGGCTATCCTGGCTGCCATTTTGAAAAAATCCTTGTCCACTTTCCCCTTTTTTTTGACCAACTCCCACATGGTGTTTTTAACTTTAGCCACTGGAGAATATTCCGGATCTTGGTCATGAGAATTAAAATAGTGACAGGCATTGGAGCACAGACCGCAGTGCACGCAGGTTTCCATATAAACTTTTAACCTGGCCGAGCACTCCTGAGTCAGCACTTTTTGGACAGTTTCTTCTATCTGCTGGGGTGTTATTTTTTCGATAACTTCATCCAGGCCAGGATCAGCAACTTCTTCTCTGGATACCATAATTGACATAGTGTTTCCCTCGTTTACCAGTCTCTCGCATGTCTGACATTTCCAAATTCACATCCCATGTAGGCTCTGGTGAAAAAGAAGTAGAGCATGTGGCTAAGCCGGGTGAAGGGGATGCAGATCAGCATAAGTTCACCGCAGAGGATGTGGATTGTGACTATAAAATTGTACCAAAAATACTGGTGGTGGGCGATAAACCCGGTGAGAAAAGTGAGAATAATCAGGATTAACAGGCTATAATCACCAGTAGTAGTTACATATTTGACTTCCGGCAGGATTAGGCGCCGCATCAGGAAAAAAAGTGACCCTATTAATACCACAATAGTCATGGCATCGGCCCAGGTTTCCGGCAGGGTCCACCAATGGATGCCCCACCCCTTTTCCCAAAAGACATTGTGGGCCAGCAAAAACAGGGGCAGAAAAATCAAACATATATGAAAGGAAAAGGTGATCACGGTGGTTAGAGGTCTCAACCGCATATTTCTACTGCCAAAAGGAACCAGCCAATGGGCCAAAGAGCGCAGACTGAACTTCAAATTCATATATGGATAGATCACCTTCTCTTTTTTAGCCAACTTGAGCATGGTAACGATTTTATAGATACTGCCGCCCAAAAAGAGAAGAAAGGAGATCCATAAAAATGGGCCAGTGACAAATTCATACATGACAATTATCCTTTCAAACTTTCAACGTCCACCACCTGGCGGATATATTTTCCCTCTTCAACCGCTTTTATCAGCAATTTAGTCCCATCGGGGCTGAATATAGGGGACCACAACCATTGAAATGATTTATCCCAGGGCTTTCCATTTATTGCCACAGTATATGCTCCGTCTTCCTCCACTTTGGCCGCTACCAGACTTCCATCCGGGCTGAAGACCGGATCCCAGACCATATCGTAGTCTGCCGCCCAGGTAGTCCCATCCACTGAAATACTCCAGCGCCCATTATCTCTGACAATGGCCGCCACCTTTTGGCTGTCGGCACTGAACACCGGTGCTAAGACAGCATCACTGTATTGAACCGGCCAGATTTTGTCATCCACAGCAATTGTCCATTTGCCAAAACTGGGCGAAGCAGTAGCCGCCAGCCTGGTCCCATCCGGGCTTACCACTGGATTCCACAGTTGGACATAACGGTTTGGCCAGAGAATAGTTCCATCTTTGGCCATACCCCAGCCGCCATCCGCTTTGACCGGCGCTGTAACCGAGTTTTTAGGATCAAACACCGGTTCCCAGACACAGCCAAAAGAGTTTGGCCAGGGTTTACCGTCTTTGGCAATAGTATATTCACAGATTCCGGTTCGCACCTGGGCAGCCAAATGTTTGCCATCAGCACTTATAATTGGTGTGTAAACATTTACAAACCGGGCATCCCACACTTTATCATTGCAGGCCAGGCTCCAGGTACCTTTCATAAAGCCTTCGGTGTCAGCCTCCATTAGTTTTTCCACCTGAACGGTGGAAATCAGGCTACCGCCATTGTCCAGGGCGAGTTCCCGAGAGGAGAAGTAGTCGTTTTTCCAGGGCTTACCGTTTACCATCATGCTGTAGTATACCTCACCCCGTTTAATCTGGACGGCAATGATACTGCCATCGGGACTAAAGGTGGTATTCCACACGTACTGGGCTTTTTCTTCCCAGGGCACACCGTCAACCGCCACAGTCCAAAGCCCTCCTACCTGTACGATGGCAGTCAGCCTGTTGTCAGGTCCGAATTTGGGATACCAGAGCAGATCGTAACTCTCAGGCCAGTTCTCACCATTTACATTGAGGGTCCATAGATCATCATCACCCTGAACCGGCAGAGCGACTTTTTCTCCGTCATCACTAACCAAAGGTTCGTAAGTATTGACAAAATCACTTTTTACCTGGTTAAGATCAATTAGTTCCTTTTGGGATGTCTCCCAGTCCCATTTATCTATTTGATTCATCAAAACG
>CAZTWC010000046.1:9224-18522 GCA_964617105.1 uncultured Myxococcia bacterium | reverse complement strand
GTACCGGTTCGGATGGGAAAAAGTATTCCCTGGTGGTGCTGGCCTTGATTCGCGAAAGTTTCGGATCTTTTATCAGCCAATGGATAGCATTTTTCCAAAACCTGGTATAATAATTTTTAGAAATTGGACCAAGCCGTTGATAAAACCATAAAGAATCGGTGCTTATCGCCAAACTGCGACCCCTGCCAAACTCGCCCGCCGCAATTACCGGGATATTATTCCCGTTGTGGCTGATAAAAGGGTGGACTAACAGGGCACTGCTGCCCGGTTTAACGCCGGTTACATTGTTGATCCCCTCCAGAAGCGGCATTTTTTGCCATACTGCCCGATTATCTTCATACAATTCCGCCAACATAGTGACAGGATGCCAACGGCCGATTTCGGTCAAGCGGGGTGAATATTTACTCTTATATTGGCCCTCAAAGCCCAACTTTCCATCGCCCCAACCGAAATGTTCCCCGGACTCGGCCAAAGTAACCGGCAAGATCTCTTCAATATAGGTACTGGCATAACGCCCGCGGTTAAAAGAGAGATCTCCGCCTACCATCACAAAACCACCTCCCTGGTTGATGACAAAATCACGGATATTTTTCAAATATATCTGCATATTGTAAGGTGCATAGTTAAAATTTTGAAATATCACCAGATCAAAACTGTTTATCTGCTTGGTGAACAATTCATGGGTGGGAAAGGGGATCAGAGAAAGCTCTCGATTTGGCACAGTCTGCACATCACTTAAAGTGCGCAAAATAAAAAAAGAGATCAGGTCTATATTGGGATTATTCTTTAAAAAAGAGCGCAAAAATTTTACGTCCCAGGTGGGTTTTCCCGCCACCTGTAAAATTCTGATTTTATCCCTGATAACCTTGATAATAAAACTGCGCTGGTTGTTATCGGCCATAATTTCTCCGGGCTGCACCGGCACGGAAACGCTGTAGATATATTTTCCGGTGCTGGCTGGCGCAAAAGAAAAAACTACCTTGCCCCGGCTGCCCTCTTTCCCATCTGTTTTCAGACTGACCATCCTGGAGGTTATCACCTGCTCTCCCCTTTTTAGCGTAACCGGCACCTGGGAGGCTGATATCCCGGCAGCCTCCACCTCCACCTCCACTTCGATAGTATTGTGAACAAAGGCAAACAGATCATATTTTACCCTCAATATGCTTAAATCTTTCATTCTGGATGGAAATTGCGGAGAAAGGGTATATACTTTGGTGCCTGCCAATATGTGGTCCAACAGTGATCGCAGGCTTTGATTCTCCTGATTTCCCCCTTTGGTCGGAACCGATGCCCGGGAAAACAGTTCGGTATCTGCTCCATCACTGAACACCACCGCAGCGACAGTTTCTCTGCTACTATGGTTTTTCAGGCTGCTTAACGCCCGATAAAGATCAGTTCTGATTCCAATTCCTTTTTTTAACTTCAAGATGGCATCCAAAGAACTCTCTTGTAGAGAAGCATGGAACTGGTAAAATTTAATTGTAAAAATCTCAGATAATTTCTCTATCTCTCTTTGGTGAGCAGTGAGGTATTTCTGCACTCTCTGCAATCTACTCCCATCAAAGTCGGCTCCGGCTGGTAAATTCATGGAACTGGAGGTATCCACCAACAGGGCTAAAATATTTTTCTCCCGGCTTAAATCGGCAAATTTAAGGTGAGGCTGCAGAATTAACCCCAAAATCATTATGATTGCCATGGAGCGTAAAAAGAGTAAAGCCACTTTTTGCCATCGGCGGCGGCAGGACTTTATACCCCAATAGGAGAGAAAAATCAGACCCGGCACTAAAAGCACCAAAAAAACTAAAAACCACTGGTTAAAAGGAAAAGAGATTCCCATCTCCACCAGATCGTATTGGGCGGGGATTTTACTTAACAGGTCAAACATTTAGCGTCTTCGCTTTAAAATAAAGGGGATGTGAACCTGGTCTTTCTTGTAATCCTGACACAGAGCATACATGAGGATATTGGCCCCCAACCTGAACACCATCTCCCTTTGACCGGCGCCGCCAGGGACAACATCAAAAAGATAACTACCAAAACTATCACGCTCCCAGGCGCCAGCCATGTCATTATGAGAATAGAGCACCACCAGCCTGCCATCATACTCCATAGCCTCCATATAGGATTTGTTAAGTATTCTGCCGGCTGGATAATTTACCATATAGAAACTCTGGTAGAGCACATGGTCAGAAGATACCGGCCCTATTTTTGCCCCCGGTAAAACCAATGCCAACATTTTTCTCAACCGAGCATCGAACCGGGGGCTATCAGCCACGGAATCAACCAACAACATCCCACCTCTGATCAAATAATTGCGTAATATTTTAATCTGAAGGTCTGAAAAATCTTCAAAATCCTCCTCTCCCACCATGTAGAGAAAAGGGTAATAGGCCAATTCTGGATCATCCAAAGATAGGATCTTGGGCTCCAATTCCATATCCATACTAGTCCGTTTAACCATTTCCCAGGCCAGCCGTTTTAAAGCATTATTCCTGGGATTCCAGTTCCCGCCCTGGTATTTCAACTGGGCCAGAGTAACCTTGTCGGTGTACCCGGCTTGTATCGATGGACAACAGAGCAGCAAAATTGCCCAAAAACAAATTGTTCTTGCCAAAACAGTAGGAAAATAACCTTTCCCCGGCCACCTATATTTTAAAAGTTCTATCAAAAATAAACTAACCATTTTTACGGTAATTTCCCGGTATAGATCTAAAAATCTTTTCGTCCACTATATCATCTAATTGCTTGAAGAAAAAGAGGTTAATATGCTATGATTTAATCTATGCAAAAAACGGTGTTCTACAATATCCTGGACGACCTTTTCCATATCAGGCAGGGTGAATTCGCCAGGACCCTGTTGATGTTCTTTTATCTCACCAACGTGGTGAGCGCTTTTATTACCGGCCGGGTAATCCGCGATACCCTCTTTTTAAAGAGGTGGGATATTTCCTATTTGCCCCTGATGTATATCGCGGTCGCTATTACGGTAAGTATTATCTCCTATATTTACTCTAAGTTCGCTGACCAGGTACGGCGGGATCGACTTATTTTAATCATAACCAGTCTGATCTTTTGCTCAATATTGATAAGCCGCTGGCTGGTGGATCAAATAGGCAACACTTTTTACCCTGTCTTTTATGTTTGGGTAGAGGTCTTTGGTTCTCTGATCATTATCCAATTCTGGACTTTTGCCAACGACATTTTTAACCCCCGTGAAGGTAAACGATTATTTGGCCTTATCGGCGGCGGGGGGGTTTTGGCCAATATTATCGCCGGCCTAACCATTAGATCTATGGCTAAAGATTATGGTCCGGAAAATTTAATGTTTCTCTGCGCCGTCAATTTTTTATTTATAATTATTATTGTCTATGTCCTGGGTAAACTTTGCCGCAACCAACTAATTACCTCCCACCTTTCTCCAGTTAAAAAAACCGGAAAAAGTGGAATAGCCTTCTCCTCCGACAGCCTGCGGGTGCTTTCATCAAACCATCTAAAAATCATTGCCGGCATTGTGGCCTGCACTTTCTTAGCCACTACATTTGTGGATTATCAGTTTAAATACATTGCCAAAGAATCTTTTAAAGAAGCCCACGATATGGCCACCTTTTTTGCTGATTTCTACTTATATACTGGAGTTATAGCCGGAGTTATCCAGTTCCTTATCACTTCTCGCCTGCTGGAGCGATACGGTATTATGAGCGCCATGCTGATTTTGCCTATAGCCCTTCTGGGAGGCTCTGCCGCCATGACATTCTGGCCCTTGATCATCCCGGCAATTTTAGCCAAGGGTAGTGAAAATGTTTTCCGCTACACTATCAACGATGCCTCCACTCAACTGCTCTACATTCCGGTTCCCGGTCATGTCAGGGGACGGGCTAAGGCTTTTATCGATGGCATATTAAAACCTCTCTCTATTGGAGTTTCAGGCGCCATTATCTATGGTCTTTCAAAAACCGCCGGGCTTTTCTGGATCGGAATAATGACTCTGGTGCTTTTAGTAATTTGGCTGGTACTTACTATTCGGATCAAAAAAGAGTATGTATCTTCTTTACTTGATACTCTCAAGAGCCGAAAATTAAACTTTTCCGATTCCTCTATAAATATTTCCGATGACATCACCAAAGAGATCCTTTGCAGAACCCTTCACAGTGACTCCAGTGATCGGGAAATATTGCATGCCCTGGAGTTGCTGCCCCATGTTACCAACTTCGACTGGCGGCCCGAATTGGGAGAACTTATTTTTCACCGCACCTCAGAAGTGAGAATCAAGGCTATTCAATACCTGGGTAGAGCCGGAGGTGAAGATTACGCCTGCTGGATCAGAGAAATAATATTAGATGATGATTCCCCATCAGTAGTTAAGGCTGCCGCCTGTTTGACCTATTGTTGTCTGGGTAAAGAGAAAGCCATTGATGATGTGCTGCCCTATCTCAACTCCAAATCTCCGCAACTGAAAAAAGCCTGCCTGGTGGGATTAATCAAATACGGAGGATTAGACGGTATCCTGCATGCCGCCGATGAATTAAAGGGACTCCTGCACAATGAAGCCCAAAAATCACGTCAACATGGTGCTCAAGTCTTGGGAGAAATTGGGGTAAAAAACTTCTACCATCCCTTAATAAGTTTATTGAACGATTCCTCCCTGGAAGTAAAAATTGAAGCCATAATGGCAGCTGGCAAATTGACCAGTCCTGAATTACTGCCTATTTTGCTGGACCACCTGGGTAAAAAAGACACCGTAAAAGTATCTATTACCGCCCTGGCAAAATTTAATAATATAGAAGAGCAGTTGACCAAAGTGTTGACTTCTCCCAAGGAAGACCTTTACAAAAAACGCAATATAGCCAAAATATTGGCCAAAATCGCCTCTCCTGCAGCGCTAAAAATTTTACAGTTGCATATGGATGAGATGGATGATGAGTTGAGAATGAATGTGGTCAAAGGGATCAACCAAATAATCTACCGCCATCCAAATTTAAAATTCAACCACAAAAAATTGACCAATTTTATTTACAAGGAATTGACCCGTTACTATCAGCAATTGGTAATTATTAAGGAGATGGGACTGAACGAGGAAACGGACAGCCTACTTTTAAAGCAAGCTCTGATAGAAAAACAAAATAAAATTATCGATGAACTATTCACCATCCTGGCAGTTATCTATCCCAGAAAAAATATCGAACTGGTGTATTACGGCCTGAAAAGTACGGTAGTCAATGTTAGAGCCAATGCTATCGAAGTGATAGACAACCTGTTGGACAACGAGAAAAAACGTTTGCTTCTCCCCATTCTGGAAAAATTGTCTGATGACGACCAAATAAGACGGGTTTCCTCCTACATTAAACTGGTCCACAAAAGCCAACCCGATTGGATTAAACTTCTGCTAACCGAATCTAGCCCCTGGATCACTTGCTGCACCATTAATTATATTGCCTATAAAAAATTCGGCCAGTTTAAAAATCGCCTGATTATCGAATTAAAAGCCAAAGATCCGATTGTCCGGGAAACTACACTTTTTACTCTCCAACAATTAACCTGCAGGGATGAATTTAAGCGGATAGCCCAGGAAGCATTAAAAGATCCTCATCCTTTGGTGAAAAATTATGCTGCGTTTTTAGTAGAACAGCAAGAATATTAAAATCAATGAATACGGATCGACCTGAATAGGAGTAATAAAAATGATCTCCACCCTGGAAAAGGTTCTATTTTTAAAAAGTATCGATCTCTTTTCCCAAATACCGGGAGACGATTTAGCCAAGGTAGCCGAAATTACCACAGAAATCACCTTCAACAAAAATGAGGTCGTTTTTCAAGAGGGGGATGTGGGAGATTCCCTATACTTGACCATTGAAGGCAGCGTGAGAATTCATATTGGCAGTCGGGAAATAGCAGTAATAACAGAGCGGGAATGTTTTGGAGATATGGCCATTTTAGATAATGAACCCCGTTCTGCCTCAGTAACCGCTCTGGAAAACGTATTGCTGTTGAAAATCGAGCGGGAAGATTTCTATGCCCTGATGTCAGAAAAAGATGAGATTGCCCAGGGCGTCATCAAGGTTCTATCCAAACGGTTAAGAACTCAGATATCCAGCGAGTAAGTGATTTAGAGAAAAATATCAATTGCGATTTTAATACCATTTTCGATCTGCTTTAAATATTCCACCGGTAATTCTCCTAAATGTTGGGTAAGTTTTCTTTTATCTAGTGTGGTTACCTGGTGGCACAATGCTACGCTCGATTTTTTAAGCCCGCCGGTTCCCTTTGGCAAATTTACTATGGTTGGTCCCCTCATGGCCTGTTTTTTTGAAGTTGAAATCGGAACAATAATTATGGAGCGCCATCCTGGTGTCTGATTAAAACCATCATGTGACACTAAAACAACTGGACGCTTGCCTTTCTGCTCAGATCCAGATCTGGGTATAAGATCTGCCACATACACATCACCTCGTTTCAATATTTATCTTCCTCTAAGTGATTTATCGATGTATTTTCCAAATCATCATCAAGATCGTATTGGCTGCCAGCATATCGAGTAGCAAAATCTGTAATCTCAGAATGAAGACTTTTTTTTTCTCGCTTTTTTAGCCACTCGATTATAGCCTCGCGCACTAACACTGTGGCTGGTTTTTTTGAACGGTTGGCTTCTGCACGGATCAAATTGTAGATCTCATGTGGTAAAGGCACATGAAAATTGTGAACTGTCCTTTGGCTCATGGCATAACCTCCTGCCATTATTATATGCCATAATCTATGCCACGGTCAAGTAAACTTTGGTTAGAGGCTATCGTTCTTCTACGTCGAGGACGATTTTGACACCGGCAACAAAACTAATGAAGATGCATCCAAATTTTCTATACCAGGAGGTATTCCAGGGCGGTCATAATACCAAACCCCGTCCCCCCCTTAGTCTTATATCCGCTATCAGCCTCACTAAAGGCCGGTCCGGCGATATCAACGTGAATCCAGGGTTTATTTTCTACAAATTCCTGCAAGAACAGGGCGGCTCCAATGGCGCCCCCCATGCGGCTACCGATATTTTTGGTGTCCGCCACCTCGCTCTTCATGGACTCCTTGAGAGCCTCAGTCAAAGGCAGCCTCCACAAATCTTCTCCTGCCTCTTGGCCTGCCCGCATAAAACGGTGAACCATCCGGTCGTTGTTGCCAAAAACCCCGGCAGTATAATCGCCCAGAGCCACCATGCAAGCACCGGTGAGAGTGGCGAAATCAATAATCTCATTGCAGTCCAGAGAGAGAGCATAACTTAAGGCATCGGCTAAAATTAGCCGGCCTTCAGCATCAGTATTGCAAATCTCCACACTTTTTTTACCCATCCCGGTAATTACATCGTCCATTTTAAAAGCTTTGCCGCCCGGCATATTCTCAGATGCTGGCACCAGACCGTGCACCTCCATGTTGGGCTTGAGTTTACTAATGGCATACATAGCACCGATGACCACCGCGCCACCACCCATATCTCCTTTCATGTGAGCCATATGTTGGGCGGGTTTGAGGCAAAGACCACCAGCATCAAAGGTCAATCCTTTACCTACCAGAGCCACCACCTGGTTATTACTCTGATTTTTCGGCGGCTGGTAATGAAGATGTATCAACCGGGGTTCAATAGGACTACCAGATGAGACCGCCAACAAAAGATTCATATTTTTTTCTTGCATCTCTTTGGGGGTAAGGATCTGACATGTCAGGTTATCGGTCTCCTCCGCCATTTTCTGAGCAATTTCTGCCATGGCGGGTGGATTCAGCACATTAGGCGGCTCATTAATCAGGTCCCTGGCCAGGCAAACTGCCCTGGAAACATCCTGAGCCTTTTGAACCTCTTTTATCAAGCCATGTTTTACCTTTCTTCTTATCGGTAGCGGGGGAAGTAAAGTAACACTTTTTAGTTTAACATCATCATCTTGGTTAGATTTGTATTTGTTAAACTTGTAAAGGGCCAGGTTTAGGCCTTCGCACACCTGGCGGCACTGGCGCTGCAAGGCTTTATTGCTCTCAACCGGCAGCAAAGGTACAGCCATTTTCTTACATTTTAATTTATTGGCAAAACGGGCACCAACCGCAGCAAATTGCCGCCAATCATCTAAATATTCTCTTTTTTTCTTCCCCATACCCACCAGCAATAGATGGCTGATACGCTTGTTTCCCGGAATATTTAAATAAACTTGCTGCCCTTTTTTTCCCTTAAAATCCTGCCGAGCCATCTCTTTTAGCAGAGTTTTATTAAGCATTGTATCCATCTCTTTTATAAACAGAGCGGTCTTGACTTTTCCAGAAAATACCGGTACAAGAAATAATTCAGTTTTTAATTTATCCAACTTACCTGAAATTATTGTTATTTCCATAAAATTACCCGATCAGTTAAAATTTATTAAAAAAAAGACATATTATAACACAATAATAATAAAATGCAAAAAATTTCCTTAGAAACAGAGTTCAAATTCAAACAATTGACCCCATTTTTAACCCCCTATTGGGGCCATTTTTCCGCTGCTTTGCTATGCATGTTGGTATTGGCAGTAACCACTGGGATTTACGCTTACCTGGTAGGTCCCATGATTAAATTCCTCTTTTCGGGAAAAAACCTGGTGACCGCTTTTCCAATAATAGGCTCGGCGATAAAACTTCCATTTTTAGATAGTTTGCAAAATCTCGATTTGATAGTCCTATTGCCCCTATTTATTCTGGTGATTTCTATTATCAAAGGGCTCTCCTATTTTGGCCAATTTTTTATAATGGGCTTAATCGGTCAAAAAGTGGTGGTGGACTTACGCCGATTTTTCTTTGCCAAACTACTTTTAAAACCCCTGGCTTTTTTCAGCCGCCACCCGGGTGGAGAACTGGTTTCCCGTTTTACCAACGATATAACCCAGGTAGAGCAAGCAGTCACTTATGCTGCTGCCACCCTGTTCAGGGATGTTTTACAGATTGCGGTACTTCTCGGGGTGGCTTTTTATCTTGATTTTTATCTCTCGCTAATCTCCTTTTTTCTATTACCCCTGGCGGCTGTCCCTCTAGTCAAACACGCTTCCCGACTCAAGCGGGTCTCATCCAGCGGCCAGGAACAACTGGCGCAAATAGCCAACCGGGTCAGAGAGGTCTTCGCCGGCATTAAACTAGTGCAATTGTTTGGCACTTACCTTTATGAAGAAAAACGTTTTGACCGCCTGAACAAACAATACCTGTCTATAATGCTGCGCTCCTTTTTCCTACGGGCCGCCATCTCCCCTTTGATGGAGATCATCGGCGCCCTGGACCATCCGAACATCGTGAGCGCAAGCGACGC
>CAZTWC010000046.1:0-9214 GCA_964617105.1 uncultured Myxococcia bacterium | reverse complement strand
GATCATCGGCGCCCTGGGGTTGGCAGGCACTATCTGGTATGCCGGCGCCCGCATCAGAAACGGAGAGTTGTCACCAGAGAACTTTATCTCTTTTTTCGCCACTGTGATGATGCTCTACCAACCAATTAAAACCCTGGGAAGACTAAACAACTTTATCCAGCCTGGAATGGCGGCTGCCGGACGCCTGTTTTCTCTGCTCAAAGAGACTAAAAATCTACCCGAACCCCAAGAACCTCAGCCAGTCGAGTTTAGGCAACAGATAGAGTTGCGGGACGCCACCTTTGCCTACCAGGAAAAACCGGTTTTACAAAATCTTAATCTAACTATAAAAAAGGGTGAATCCCTGGCTCTGGTGGGAAAAAGCGGCGCTGGCAAAAGTACCGTGGCTGACCTGCTGCCCCGGTTTTACGATCTGACCTGTGGCAGCATTTTAATAGACGGCACCGATATCCGGCAAACCAGCCTTAAAAAACTGCGCTCTTTATTTTCGGTGGTCACCCAGAACCCTATTTTGTTTGAAGATACCGTATATAACAACATCAACTACGGCTCCTGGTGCGAAAACAGCAGCCAGGTAGAGACCGCGGCAAAATTGGCAGGGGCCCACGATTTTATCCAGGCGCTGCCTCAAGGATACCAGACCCGGCTGGATGAAAACGGCTCCAATCTGTCGGGGGGTGAAAGGCAGAGGCTCTGCATCGCCCGGATAATCCTAAAAAAAACCGCCGTGATGATTTTTGACGAGGCCACCGCCAACCTGGATCTGGAAAATGAGCGCCTGCTGCAAAAAAGTATGGATATTTTGGCCAAAGAAGGCACCCTGCTGATCATCGCCCATCGCCAAAGCACGGTCCGCTGGGCCAATAGAATTGTGGTGTTGGCAGATGGCAAAATCGTCCAACAGGGAACTCACCAGGAACTTCTCTCCCAACATGGCGAGTATCGCCGCCTCTACTCAGAACAGTTGGTTTAATGCCCAACTTGTTACCCTCCCAGAGTTCACCAACCCTGGGCTAATCCTGGGATACCTCTCCAGTAAAACAACAGCGAAAACCAGTGTATTTATCAACAATGAGCGGGTCTCTAACCTGGCTGGATTCACACTGAACATTGGCGCTGCCATCTTCCCAGTGACCGCCATATACTGTTTTGTCCGTATAAATATAGGTGTACTCTCTAACATTGCCACTCATATCCATGGCCCCCATTTGGTTCTTACACTGGCTATGGCTGCCGGTTTTGGCCGGACCATTGGCCTGGCTGTCGTAACAGATGTTGGCGCCATAGGTGCTGCCGTAAGGATAGGTGGTGGCAGTGTCGCCATTTTTACAGGCCCAGGGCCAGGTGTACTTGTAGCACAACTCTTTCTGGGAGTTCTGGCAAGCCTGATAAGCCTGGTAATAGGTCAAATAGGTGGATGGGTAAACATCTTTTATAGAGCAGGCATAGAGTTTGGTGGTTTGGGTGCCGCCTCCCTCGCTCCCCACATTGTCAGGAAAACCAGCCGGATAATCATCGCTACTCACCCCGTATTGGGTCTGTTGAGCGCCAGTACAGGGCTTTTCCCAAACCGAGGATTCATAAATGTCTATGCACTCATGTTCACCCGGTGCGTTACGCACCATCCCCGGGTGGCCGGGGCAATCGATGCAGTCCTGATCACTATTATCCACCTCTCCATCGCAGTCATTATCTTTCCGATCATTGCAATGGTAATCTTCATTGACATCATAATCGGTTGAGTGCTGGGTGTAATCCGGTTCCTGCCACTGGCTGTTGACACACTCTTTTTTGGCCCCCTGGCACACACCAACGATCTTGTCGGCCTCGGGCCGAACCGCCTGCAGATGTGTATCTTGAGCATCGGTTTTACCATCGCAATCGTTATCCAGGCCATCACAGAGAGTTTCAGTTGCCTCATACCCGGTTATTTTAGTATAATCAGGATCCTGCTCCTGACCACCGTTACAGACCATTTTTGATCCCTGACAAACCCCTTGCTGCCGTTCTGAAAGGTTAGCCGATAGATCTGGGTCATCGGCATCCGTTAGGCCATCACAGTCATTGTCCTGGCTATCGCACCACTCTCCCTCAGCATAATAACTGGAACCGCCGGGCAAGGTGGAGCACACTGCTTTGAGGCCATCGGTGGAACACTCCACTACTCCATCGGGACACTGGCCTTTACCCTGGCAAAGTACGGCAATTTTTTTAGACGCTCCGGAATCATCATACAGGAAATCTTCATCGGTCTTGCCATCACAGTCATCATCCTGGCCATTACAGGTTTCACTCTTGTTGCTCAGAGTGGTGGTGGGGCAGGTAACTGCAGTTTTGTCCTGGCTGCAGGTCCACATAGAGGGCTCTTCAGTGTTGCCGTCATAGTAATTGTCAACACAACTGTCAGTATCATCAGGACTGTCGCAAAGCTGACCCGGGGTGCCGACTAAACTGCCGCAGCCGCCGCAAGCATTGATAGCATCGCCCTCATCTACCTCTCCATCGCAATCATTGTCCAGAGAATCCAGGTTGCCGCAACTGTTCTCATTTTCCAGATAATCGCTCAAGATAGTATAGTCACACTGCCAGCCGCTGGTTCCCAGGCAGGACTTGTAAAGCAATTGAGCACACACACCATTTTTTATACAGTTATCAGCCGGCTGGGCCTGCAGTTCTTCGTCGATTTGCCCATCACAGTCGTTGTCAATGCCGTCGCACAGAGTTTCGGTCTGCTCATAGCCTTCGATGGTGGTGTAATCAGGATCTTGCCATCCGCTGGCGCTGCATACTTTATATTGTCCCTGACAAACACCCCGGTTTTTGCTGGCCAACGGTATTATCTCGAAATTATTGTCATCAGCATCGGTTTTGCCATCACAGTCGTTGTCCAGGCCATCGCAGAGAGTTTCATATTCCTGGTAACCGGTAATTTGGCTGTAATCAGGCTCCTGCCAATTCTTTCCCCCTTCATATGATTCACACACCTTTTTACTATCCTGGCAGACTCCCTGATACTTCTGAGCGGTGGGGACGATCAGATCGGGGTCATTCTCATCAGTTTTACCGTCGCAGTCATCATCCTGGCCAGTGCAACTCTCAGTATAATTGGTAAATTCATTGGCCTTGCAGTAAACAACATTGGGATTTTGGGGATCACAGGTCCAGACCGAATGTTGGTCACATCCTCCCTCTGGACAATCTTCAGTGGCATCAGATTCAGCGGCATAACCTCCTTCAGAATAGTAGTCTGGGCAAAAATCGCTGTCCTGAGGACTGTCACAGGTTACGCCCACCTGGTTAGCCAGAGCTGCGCAGCCTCCGCAAGCATTGGTAAGCCCTTCATCAGTTTGACCATCGCAGTCATTGTCCTTTTCATCGCAACTTATCTCCTCCGCCTCCCAATTTCTCAACCCGCTATAGTCACACTGCCAGCCCCCCTGCCCTTTACACACCTTCTGGGCCAAATCTGCACAAACCCCCTGGCCCAGGCAATCATTTTGCCCCTCTGGCAGCGGCAGGATCTCCAGTCCCTCGTCAATATCACCGTAACAATCGTTATCCAGGCCGTCACACAGAGTTTCGACCTTTTCATAATCTTTAATTTTGGTGTAATCAGGATCTTGCCAACCTTTAGTGCCGCCACATACTTTAGTTTGACCGGCACACACTCCAGCGGTCTTAGTGGCTGCCGGCGCCTTCAACTCTTCGTCTATTTTACCATCGCAATCATTATCCAAACCGTCACATAGAGTTTCAGTCTGCTCATAATCTTTAATTTTGGTGTAATCAGGCTCAACCCAACCTTTGGCACCATCGCACACCAACTTCTGGCCCAGACATACCCCTTTTATATTCTTAGCATCATTGGCGGTCAACCCCTCATCAATGTCACCATCGCAATCGTTATCCTTACCATCGCATAGAATTTCGGCCTTTTCATAGCCTTGAATTTTGGTGTAATCGGGCTCTACCCAACCTTTACCATCACACTCTTGCTTACTTCCTTTGCAAACCCCTTTGGTCAAAACGGGCTCCGGTGCTACCATCTTTTCATCGGTTTCACCATCGCCATCGTTATCCCAGTTGTCGCAAATCTCCCCTTTTGATTGAGCATACAGATCAACCAGGTCTGGTTGCCCGTAAAGTTTGCCATCGGTGACAATCAGACTCACCCGATATTTTCCCACTTTATCTAAAATTAACTTGCACTTTACCTGGTCCTTTTCCTCAATTTTAGTGCCACTACCTTTGGGCTTTTCCAACAGACTCCACTGATAAATCAATTTATCACCTTCATCCACATCAAAACTCTTACTGCCGTCAAATTGCTCCTCTTTGCCCACCTGACTATTAAGAATATCCTCTCCAGCATTGGCCACCGGCGGATGGTTTCCCTCCACCTCCATCGCCTCCACACAGGCTTCTAATTGTTTATTATAACGAAATCCCAGGGGGTTACACCAACACTCCCGATCTTCCTCTTTATTGACAATACCATCATTATCATTGTCCAAATCGCAGGCAGCAGTATCATTGCACTCTTTGTCCAGATCAACCTGGTCAGCCTTACCATCCCCGTCACAGTCAACAACATGCTTTTCGCCATCGCCGTCTCCATCTCCCCCTTCATCCTCTTTCCGGGCAGGATATACATTTTCCACCTGAGTATCCTCCCCATCCAGCACCACTACGTTGCTGAAATAGCCCTCATAAGAAACTGTCAAACTTTTGCGCAGCCAGGATGGCAGCAAAGATTTAGATTCAACCTCATCCCTCTCCACCGTTCCGGAAGCCTTCAGCATATAGATCCCCTCCGGCACATCATTCAACTGGTAAGAGCCATCCGGACTGACATCACCTTCCACCTTATTGCCGCCCAGTAAGATTATCTTCAAGCCACTATAGTCTTGAATATTGGGAATCACCAACCGACCACTCAAATTGCCTTTGCCATCCTCTTTGAACTCCATGCCTACCGGTTTTTCCAACTCCATATCTTTATTTACTTTCATCTTAAGTCCCTTAAAAACACCAAGACCAAGATGAGGGCGGGATATAGCCGCCGCTACCAGCACATAATCTCCGGCCGGCACCCGCCGGAGGAAAAATTTCCCCTCCATATCGGTAAAAATACTCCAATTGGTATTGGCCAACACCACCTTGATACCCAGTTTGTCACCACTCTCAAATGGGGCCACGCTCCCGGAAATATCACCCGCCTTGGCCATAGTAACCGGGCCAATATTCACGGCATCCCCTTCACGAACTACTATACTGCGGCGCCGCATCTGCAAACCCCATTTGCGATCCTTCTCCTCAGGGTGAGTGCATTTAATATGCAGGGTGTGAGAATCGATCATGCTTTCAACAGCCGGAACATTGGCAATAGCAAATTTGCCCTGTTCATCGCTTTGAACAGTTAAAGTGGTGCCCAAAAGATGTATAAGGCATCCGGAAAGCCCCTGAAGTTTACCGCCTCCCTGGTCATAAACAGCCTTCCCCTTCAGGCTGCCTCCCTTTTCCCGCTCAAGAGGATTATCAAAGTCATACTTGCAGGAAAAGATGGTGAAAAGGATAAAAAGAAAAAAAATGTTTTTTTTGATTCCCATCAATGATCTCCATGTCAGGTTATACCTATAATAATTCAACACTGATTTTAGCAAAAAAACTGCCTATTAAAAAGATAAATTTAATTTGTTATTTGACAATTCATACTTTTCATTATAGATTTAGAAATTATTATAGTTGGATTTTTACTCGGATTAGATAGATGAAAAAAATAATCATTTTTACCCTATTACTGCTGGCAGTTACCTTTACAGCGATGACGTCTGCTCCCCAGGCCGATGAGTTAAAACCTATTGGGACTTTAAAAATTATCCAGGGCAAAGTGGCTGTATTTACCAGGGAATATTTGGATTGGGTTTATGCTGAAAACGGACAGCCGTTATACCAAGGAGAATTGGTAAAAACCGATTTTGATTCCGTCGCCTTGATAATTTTTTCTAAAACTACCAAAGTCAAAATTCCTCCTGACACCATTTACGAAATCTATCCCGACAAAGAACCAGAGTATAATGAATGAAAGAGAACCATAGCAACAGCCTTAAACAGGAGACCTAACTTGATGGAACTCACTTTTTGGGGAGTTCGAGGCTCCCTGCCTTCCCCACTCAACCACTACGATATATTAAAAAAAATAGAGGAAGTTTTACCGTCCTTAATGCAAAAACTGCAAAATGATGGCCACGCCAATTCCCTGGAATCTTTAACCCAGCATTTGCATGATCAATACCGCGAACAACCTGTAACCTATGGTGGCAGCACTTCATGCGTGGAATTGAAAACCGGTACGGACCGGATTATTATTGATGCCGGGTCTGGACTGAAGAAACTTGGCAACCAGATACTTGCCAACCAAAATCAAGGCGGCAAAATTTATATAATACTCTCCCACCACCATTGGGACCATATTTGTGGTTTTCCATTTTTTGCTCCCGCTTTTTTCCCAAATTTCGAGATCAAAATTTTCCATCCCGCTTATGATAAGTTAAAAAATCCAGACAAATTCTTAACTAATCAACAAAAGGCGCCTTTTTTTCCAGTACAGTTTGACAAACTGGGCGCTAAAATAAGTTTTCACGGTTTTTCAGAATGGGATTTGGCTGATGTTGATATAAAGGTGATGAAATTAAACCACCCTAACACTGCTTATGGATACAAAATTCAGCATCAGGACAAAATTGTAACTTATTGCACCGATACTGAGTTGACCGAAGCCAAAAAAAGTGAGTTAAATAAATATTCCGATTTTATACAGAACTCCAATGTTGCCATTGTAGACAGCCAATACGATTTTATCGAAACCTATAACAAATTATGTTGGGGCCACTCCTCAATTTTCGCCTTTATCGATGCTGTCCACGATGCCCAGGTAAAAAATCTAGTACTATTCCACTACGACCCCGAATCCAGTGATAAATTTATTAACGACCTGATTTACAAGGCTCGCGAATATTTAAAAACCATCAATGCAAACAGTCAGATGAACATACTCGGAGCCTATGAGCGCCAAACTATAAAGATTTGAAATTAGGCTCCTATTTTGGCTTTAAGTTGGGCTAGTTGATCATCTAGTTTATTATCTTCTTTGGAACCACTCTCCAAAAGAGATAGATCGGTTCCGCTGGTCAGGGCCCGGTTAATCTGATCATCGATATCAGACTGGCTGTCTTCCAACATCCCGCCATAGGCTTCGGCCATTACTTCATCATCTTCCACCCGGGCTTTCATCTTTTCCAACATGGCTATGGTGCCGGAAGAATCCACATTCGCCAACTGCTGATTGATCTTTTTGGTAGCCTGGGCAGTCTTGGCTCTGGCTTTTAAGGTAATCAGATCATTTTCATAAGAGGAAACTGTTGAGCGTAATTTGCCAATATTTGACTGCAATTTTTCGGCCGCACTATCTTGCTGCTGCCACTGTTTGGAAAGAGTCAACGCCTCTTGGGCAGCATCCTCTTTCTTGGCCAGGGATTCTCTGGCCAACCTCTCAGCCTCATTTATATTTAATCCGCCGCTTTGCCCTTTTTGCAGTAAAAGCACAGCCTTCCTTTCGTATTCTGCGGCCAGTTTTACCTGCTCATCTTTTTGTCTCTTTAGTTTTATGGCAATACCTTTAACCTGGGCCAGGCTGGTTACCGCTTTTTGCAAATCACCCTTCAAATCCCTTATCCCCTGTTCGGTCATTTTTATAGGATCTTCAAATTTATCGACTGCAGCATGGGCCTCTGATTGCCCCATTTTAAATAACCTACTAAATATACTGGCCATTTTCTCCTCCTAAGTTATTATCTATCTATAATTATTTAATTTCTATATCATTGTCGCCAACTACCCAGCGCCAGTCCAAGAATTCACTTCTTAGCAAAAGAGAGAAGTTCTCCGGCATGTTCAGCCAATGCCAGCGAAAGGGAGTTTATCGAACCTTCCAACTCGTTTTTATCTAAATTGGCTAATTGCAGAGTATCTCTGAAAATAATCCACTTACCATCTTCATCCAGCACAAAAGCGCCACAAACAATATTACGATTGATCTGTAAAAGCCGTTTATATAACTTCTTGTCGTCCTTCGGCACCGTCATAATCATCTGCTCAATTATAACAATGGGGTCTTCGCAGTCTATTACACAATTTTTTATCCCCTTTTCCTCGTCATTGATAACTACCAGTTCTTCACTTTCATCTTCTTGGTCAAAATAAAAACCCATCTCCAACAAATATTCTTTTACGGTATCGAAATATTGACTCATTATTTACCTCCCTTTAAATGGTAATCTTTTATCGCTTGAAAAGCCTCGGTCAAACTTTGGCTCAATTTCTGGGCATCCGGCAATTTTTCTGGAGCATTGGCAAAAAGGTCTGGGTGATACTTTTTCATCAATTTTTTCCATTGTCGTTCCACTTCCTCCAGGGGAGCGCCAAAGGGCAACTCCAGATTGGCGTAGTGTTGACAAATTTTGTGGTTTTGGTTTGCCAAACTGTAATTATCCTGATTTTCTCTACTACTTATTTCCTCTGGGTATTTTTCCAAATTACTTTTTAGTATTTGAAAAATCCGCCTAAAAATCGTTGCCATTAAAATATCCGAAGAAAACAGAGGGGTAATTACTTAAAAATAGTAATGTTTCAACTCCTGAAGAGAAGTTACTTCAACTGAAGATATCTCACATCCCTGTTCAATTTTCTGCATTATCTGTTTTACTTTTTCCTGGTCTTCTGGAGTAATAATATCCACCTGCAGCAACTGGCGACAAAGAGAAATACAGCGGTAACACATCTGAGGGTCCTTGGCCTTTTGGCATTTATCAGTCATTTAAGAATCTCCTTATATAATGACATTTTTGATTATTTATGGTTCCAAAGGGGCGACAAGACCCGCAATTTTTCTATGACAGCCGGAAGAGTATCTAAGACATGTTCGATATCCTCCTGGCTATTACCACTGCCCAGGGAAAAACGAACTGAACCGTGAGCATCTTCATGTTTTACCGCCATAGCCAGCAAAACATGAGAGGGATCAAGAGTGCCGGAAGTACAGGCAGAACCGGAAGAGGCAGCAATTCCCTTCATATCTAAAAGAAGCAAGATGCCTTCACCCTCGATAAAACGGAAAGAGATATTTAGAGTATTGGGTAAACGAATCTTTGGATCA
>CAZTWC010000045.1:0-18783 GCA_964617105.1 uncultured Myxococcia bacterium | reverse complement strand
GGAGCACTACATGCTTAGTCGTTTTTTTATATTTTAACCCTTTAAAGCTCCAAACGACAGGATCTTTATTGGGCGATGCCAAAAGTCTTTTCCTCCGCCTCTGGCCGGGAGGATAGAGGAGCATCCTGTATTAAATTCCGCCCTTTGAGAACCTACAGGCAAATCAACAAAGGACGGCTACATTTTTGTTATGCAGCGAGTGCCATTTCATCGTTGGCAATTAAATATTCCGCCTTTTTAACGAGGCCGACGGCCCTCGGCATGCGATCCGAACTTCATCTACCCCCGTCGAAACCGTTACGCCCCCTTTAGATAAGTTCAATAAAGTAATGCCCATTTTATATAGATGGCCCTTACTCTATAAATGTTACTATGCTTTTTGATTTTTAACAATAATTTTTAAAGCCTCCCGCTTGCTTAATGGGGCTAATTCAGCCTGATTGGCCTTGACAAACTGCTCCACAGAGAGGGGATTGGTCTTTGAGTATTCTCTAAGGGACCAACCAATTGCTTTTTGAATAAAAAACTCTTTTAAATGGCATAATCGCTTGATGTAGGTGTATAGAAGGTCTTCATCTGTGCTCTGTTTATATTTCAACTGAAAAAGCAAGGCGGTTCTCTGCAGCCAGAAATTATCGACAGCCATCCATTTTTCGGTGCAAGGGATTATCTGTTGGGGATATTTTTTAAAGTAGTTTCCCACCTGGGTTCCAGCAATTAGATCAACTGTATCCCACCAGGACTTGTTAATCACCATATGCTCCAGCAAAGTAATAATGTCAATTTCCGCCTTTTTTACATATTTACCCACCAGATCCATGGCAAAATACTGGAACTCCCGCTCTGGTAAATCCCATAATTGCCGGACAATCTGATCTGTATTATCCAGGTCTGGCAAATTCTCCCGCCTTAAAAAAGGACGAGAGATCTCTTTGCGTCGGGGAGACCTGATGCCGATAAACTGGAACTGATTGCGCATATAACGCTCAAATTGGATGGCATCCTGGCGGTTGGCGTTGCTCCTGAAAATTTTGACCAGGTTGTCGATATAATTATCCATAAAAGAGATCTCCTGAAAATTCATCAATAAACACTATGCTCCTGGTTGGCCTTCAGGGAAAAAGGAAAATAGACCACATCTTTAACACTGCCTTCCCCCAATTCCGGCTCCTGGGGAACATAGGCGATTTTTTGTCTAACCTGCCAGACTGTTTTACTGTTCAGTTCGGTCTCATTCACGGTTATACAACCCTCAGTGGGAATAACAAATCCCAATATGGCCTGTAAAATTGTAGATTTGCCAACCCCGGATTTCCCGGTAAGCACCAGATGCTCACCTTTATAGCAAATCTTAATAGATTTTATCGATGTCAGCAAAAAGTATTAACTCGTGACGAATTAACCAGGTTCATGCCGCGAAGGCAGGTTTGCGCCTAAAATGACAATGACTGAGGGGCATGAACCTGGTTAATCAAAGGGCTACTGATCGCTAATTTCATTTAATCGTTGCTATATCTACCTGCAGGTAAACTCTTTTAAAATAGTTTGCCCGTTAATCTCAATGGTTATATTGTTCATAATGATTTGCATGAATAATACCTGGAAAAAAATCATTGAGCATATTTGTTGCACAGAAAGGCTAAATTTGGGTAATTGAATTCTCACAACCACATGAATTCTCGGACGAAATCTGACTCTGACCAAGATTATCAAAGATAATAATCTTGGTCAATGGTTATTGAAAAACCGGAGAACAATAAATCTGCATGGATAGACTAGTAAAATATTAGGTTTTTGTGTTATGGTTAATAATATATTTTTTGACCTTAGGCTCTGATAAAAAAAATGGAGATACTATGAGCACCTGTCCTTCTGATTGTGATCAAATACCACCCCTTCAGGATGAATTGAACACTGACCTGGAACAATATCCCTTGACCTTGGCTGCCCACCGTTTTGCTAACCAAACAGCCATTATTAGTTCAAAGGGCGACGATATCATCTGGCGTCAGGTTAATTATACCGCCTTCCGTATGGCCGGTTATCTACAACAACGGGGGCTGAAAAAGGGGGATAGACTGGCGGTTTATCTGCCCAATTCTCCCAAATATGCGGTGACCTTTTTTGCCGCTCTAAAACTAGGAGTAATCACTGTTCCCATCAGTAACCTTTTGCCCAATAATGATTTGGCCAACACTCTGTTGCGCCTGGACTGCAAAACCTTAATCACAGACACTAATGAACATAGGGACGCAGTTCCAATAGAAACTATCTACCTCCATCAAATAGAGTGGGGGAGATCTCCATCTTCAACTGATTTTCATAGTGAACAAGATGCCTCCATTTTGCTTACCTCTGAGAATTCCGACTCTGGCAAGGCGGTGCTTCACACCTATTCCGCTCATTATTACAGTGCTGCAGGTTTTAACCAAAACATCCCCTTTTGCCCAGGCAACCGTTGGCTGGCTTCCCTGCCCTTTTATCGGGTTGACGGGCTGGCTATTTTAATGCGGGCTGCTTTAGGAGGCGGCAGCCTTGTTTTCCCAACTGCTGGGGAAAAACTGGCAGATAGCATCGGCAAACACAATATAACCCATGTTTCTATGTCGCCCACTCAATTATCTCACCTGCTGGCAGACAGCAACAACTTATCCAAGGCCCAAAAAAGTCTGCAAGCTATTCTGATAGAAGACGGGCCTATACCACCGGAGTTAGTTGAACAGGCCCAGGACGCTGGTTTGCCAATTTTTAACAGTTATGGTTCCACAGAAGCATCCTCTCAGGTTACCACTACAGCCCAGGATGATACTGCTCAACACTTGACCACCGCCGGAAAACCCTTGCCCTGGCGCCAGATTAAAATAGCTCCAGATGGCGAAATCATGCTCAAAGGTCCAACCCTGCTAAAGGGATACCTTGAATATGATTCCCTGGTAGATCCCTTTGACGCTAATGGCTGGTTTGCCAGCGGTGATATTGGAACTCTTGACCAGGATAACTATTTGCAGGTAACCGACCGTAAAGACGATCTATGATTATATAGCAGTGTCCGTCCGAAAACTTTTCCTGCGGAGATCTAGACGGTTCAGGAGAGATTTCAAGGATTTTACCGCCACCGTTTCTTTCGTTTGTAACGTTTGTATCCTTTGATAGAATCTTGCTTTTCCACTCCTAAATAGAACTCTTTGACATCTTCATCCTGAGCTAGTTCTTCAGGGCTGCCCTCCAACACAAAGCGGCCATTTTCCAAAATCATGACAAAGTCTGCTAAAGCCAAAGCCATCCGGGCATTTTGTTCCACCAACACGATGGTGGTTCCCAGGTCATTTATCTGTTTTATGATCTTAAACATCTCCTTGACCAACAGGGGAGAAAGCCCCAGTGACGGTTCATCCAGGAGAAGAAGTTTAGGCCGGCTCATCATAGCCCGGCTAATGGCCAACGTTTGCTGCTCACCACCGGATAGGGTGCCTGCCCACTGTTTTTGCCGCTCTTGCAGAACAGGAAAATGGTTAAAAATCTTTTCCAGGTCTTGGGCCACCTGACTACTATTAGATACCGTGTACGCACCCAGTAAGAGATTTTCCTTGACAGTCAACTCCTCAAATACCTCCCGGTCCTCAGGTACGTAAGAGATCCCCTGGCGGACTATCCTCTCGGTGTCCAATCCGTTAATCAATTCTCCTTGAAACTTGATAGTGCCCTTATCGGGCTGATCCTCCAAAAGCCCCATAATGGTTTTGAGCAAAGTGGATTTGCCCGCTCCATTGGCGCCCAGGATGGTAACTATCTGTCCTTCCTTCACATTGAGAGAAACTCCACGCAAAGCATGGAGTAGGCCATAATAGATGGTTTCGATATTATTTACTGACAGCAAGGAGTATCCTCCTCCCCCAGGTAAGCGCTCAAGACCTCTGGGTGTCGTTGAACCTCCCCAGGTGGGCCGGCAGCAATCTTGTGACCGAAATTGAGAACCACGATACTGTCGGAAATGTCCATGATCATGTTCATGTCGTGCTCTATCAATAAGATGGTCTCTGATCTCCTGCATCCAGGTGATCATATCCTGCTTCTCCTCCATATTCATACCCGCCGTGGGCTCATCCAGCAAAAGAAGTTTGGGTTCCAGGGCCAGAGCCCGGCCCAATTCTACGGTTTTACGGGTTCCGTAAGGAAGATTGAGCACATATTGATTCCTGGCACTGTGTAGATCTAAAAAATCTATTATCTCTTCCACCCGGCGACGGTTGGCGGTCTCTTCGCGACCGGCAAATGAGCGCTTTCCCCACATCAGGGCTCCTCGCAGAAGTCCGGTCTGCATATAGATATGCCGTCCCAACATCAGATTTTCCATGGCGGTCATCATGGAGAAAAGTTCGATGTTTTGGAAAGTGCGGGCTACTCCCAGGACAGCCACCTGATCAGGTCTTTTTCCCTGGATCTGTTCGCCATTATAGATAATCTGGCCTCTATCCGGATGATAGATACCGCTGATACAGTTAAAGAGAGTGGTTTTGCCCGCCCCGTTTGGGCCAATGATAGAGGTAATACTGCCAGGTTCCACCTGAAAAGAGATCCCCTCTAGCGCTTTTACCCCTCCAAAAGAGATGGAGAGATCTTCGACCATAAAAAATGGAAAGGACAAATTATTACTCCTTCAACTCAACATTCACCCGGTGAAATTCGGACCTTTGTCCAGAGCAAAACTATTTCACCGGATTAAAATGCCGGGAATTCTTTTTGTTCTTAACTCTCGTTATTACGGAGCAACCCAATCGGTTAATTTTACAAACTTGTTGTCTTTATACTGCACCAAAAAGATATGCTTTTGTCCCTGCCGGCAACTGGGATCTTTGGGATTATAAGGTTTGAAAGATATTTTGCCCATGATTCCCTGAAAATCCTTGAACCCTTCTAACTCTTTTACCACTTTCTCCCGAGTCAACTCTTTGCCTACCCTTTTGATGGCTTCTACCAGTGGTTCAGCCAGACCCATGCCAGCGTAATAAAACACACTCCAACGCTCGTCTTTGGCAGCGTATTTTTTATGGGCTGCCCGGTATTTTTTCATCAGTTCAATCTTGGCATCCGGAGTTTGGGCAAAAGCAGCGGCAATAACCCCGTCCCAGTTACCTTTGCTAATATCATCCATCATATCAAAATCGGACAGAGTGCTAGAGGTAAACCATTGAGCTTTAAATCTCATGGCTTTGCCAATGCCCACTATTTTGACCGCCTGCACCGGGCTGACCCATAGCAGTACTGCATCGGCTCTAGCCTTTCTGAGGCGCATCACATGGGGTCTCATGTCCATGTCCGCTTTTTCAGCCGGCACTGCTGCCACCAATTTCAAATTGAATTTGGCCAGGGTCTCTTGAGCTCCTTGCATGCCGAATTTTCCATAATCATCGTTTTGATAGACAATGGCCACCCGTTTTTTCTTCATGGTTTCAACGGCATACTGGCAAATGGCTTTGGCTTCCGCCTGGTAAACCGGATAAGTTGAGAACAGATATTTCTTTGGAGGGTTAGTCCAGTGGGAGGAACCAGCGGCCGGACTTACCCAGGGGATATTCCGCTCCATCAAGTAATCTTTTACTGCCATACCGGTAGCGGTACCCACGCCGCCTACCCAGGCAAAGATCCCTACGCTCTCCTGCAATTTCTTTACGCCAGCCTTGGTTTTGGCCGGATTGTAGGAATCATCAAACATATGATAAACAATTTTTCTTCCATGGAGTCCACCATTGTCATTGAGCATTTTGAAATAGGCGGCCGTACCACGGGACACTGCTCCCCAGGGAGCAGCAGGACCGGTCTGAGGACCCCACTGACCGATGTGGATCTCTTTGTCGGTAACCCCAATTTTCACTTTTTTCTCACCCGCCTGTACGCCCAGGGTTAATAGTGAAACCAGCAGGAAACAACTTAGCAAGGTAAATACTTTCTTAAGATTCATGAAAACTCCTTTCTTAATAGTTTCTTCTTATACTTTCTTAATGTAATGCCTGGCAAAAAGTCCGGATGGCTTTAGGCAAAGCACCAAAACAATAATGGCAAAAGTCACTACTGACTTAAACTCGATAGATATATAACCGCCAAATAGGTTTTCGATTATTCCCAATATATAGGCGCCCACTACCGCGCCCGGCAGCGAGGTCATCCCGCCCAAAACAGCGGCTGCGAACCCCTTTAGCATTGGGTCCCACATCATGTAGGGATGCATGGTAACTGGAGCCATAAACAGCCCGGCAATACAGCCCACCAGGGATGACAGACCCCAGGTGACCATCAATATCCGATTGGTGTTGATCCCCATCAGGCGGGCCACTTCCCGGTTCTGTTGAGTAGCCTTCATGGCCAAACCCAGTTTGGAGTAGCGAAAGAACAAAAACAGGATGGTCATTACCAGCAATGCGGCCAAAAAATTTAAAAGTTCCAGGTAACTGATATAAACCGGTCCCAAAGCAAAACTATCATAAGGTAAAAAGGGAAAAGGCAAGGTCTTTGGTTCAGCCCCAAATTTCCAGGAGACAAAGCCCATTAGTATCATCTCCATCCCCAGAGTGATGATGATCATCCCTAAAATAGTAGGATTCTGGGTGCGCCTTAAAATGGCGAACTCTAGAAAAAAACCTAAAATCAGGGCGAAAATCAAGGCTGCCGGAAAAGCGAGATAAAAAGGGAAATTGTGGGTAGCCAGGATCATGTAAGTGAAAAAAACAGTGGCCAGAGCCATCTCTCCCTGGGCAAA
The DNA here is from genome assembly GCA_964617105.1 of uncultured Myxococcia bacterium. Lineage (GTDB taxonomy): Bacteria > CAZTWC01 > CAZTWC01 > CAZTWC01 > CAZTWC01 > CAZTWC01. Next base: position 12,029 of record CAZTWC010000045.1, on the reverse strand, counting down.
ATTCAGCACCTGGGAGGTTTTATAGATAATCACCATGGCCAATCCGATCAGGGCGTAAGAAGAGCCAGTAACCATACCGCCAACCAGCATTTGCAAAAAATCGGCCATATTGTTATTCGTTCCTTAATTTATCAATATTGAGAATAGGTTATGACAAAGATGCATACGGATTCTCAAAAAGGCCAGGTTAAAAAATACTTCTTAATCCTCAACCAAATACCATATAAACCCCGGGGCTCATAGAGCATTATGAGCACCATTATCAGTCCGAAAACAATAAACTGGATATTGGAAACTCCGGTTATGGAAAAATAACTTTGAGAAAGTTGCTCTAGCCATTTTCCCAGATAGGGAATATTGAGAATATCTCTTAATTCCAAATCCAACCAGGAGAGGAGTAGAGCGCCGGCTATGGCTCCGGGGATAGAACCCAGGCCGCCCACCACCACCATGGATAAAAACATGATGGACAACATCAAACTAAACATCTCCGGTTCAATAAAACGTAGCACAAAGGCGTATAACCCTCCTGCCACCGCAGTATAAAAAGCGCTGATGGCAAAGGCCAGGGTTTTATAGAACATCAGGTTTACGCCCATAGTCTGGGCTGCCACCTCGGCATCTCGAATAGCCACCAGTGCCCGCCCCACCTTGGTCTTGACCAGATTGCGGGCGGCCAGAGCCAATATAAGAGCCACACAGATCAGTAGAAAGTAAAACTTTCTATCGGTGTCTATTTGCAGAGAACCAATGGCCAGGGTTGGAGTATGCAACCCCTGCCTACCTCCTAATATATCGATTTTTCCAATCACCTGGGTGATGGTAACACCAAATCCTAAAGTGGCGATAGAGAGATATGGTCCTTCCAAACGAAGCGCCGGCAATCCCAGCAGAAATCCTGCCAGGGCGGCTATCAGACCGGCCAAAGGCAAGGCCAACAAAAAAGGTAGACCCGCCTGGGCCATCAATACCACCACTCCGTAAGCGCCAATGGCAAAAAAACCGGCATGCCCTAAAGAAATTTGACCGGTAAAACCTACCAGCAAATTGAGACCAATGGCAACAATTACGTTGATAACCATATAATTGGCCATGTATACATGATAGTCATCAAAAATAAAGGGATAAGCCACCAGGAAAGCCAGCAACAGAACAAACCAAACCAGGATCTCTTTGTTCTTTAGGAACTGGATATCTTCGTAATAGTGGCGTTTCATATCCATGGTAGTAATAGAGGATCAGGAATAGGTAGTAACAGAGGATTAGGAATAAAATTTTTGAATATACTCTTGGATCTCTTTTTGCATAGATGAATGTGGATTGATAAATTTAATTTCTAATCCCCCACCTCGCTGGTCAACCCGGTGAACAATAGAGTTTACCTTATGCTTAAAAGAAGATTCGGGCAAATTAAATTGAATGATAAGATTTTGACCCTTTACTATTTTATCCCGGCAATAGAGAAACATCCCCTTCTGGCAAATAGTTTTTGCCTGTCCTTGAATATTTTCTCCGGTGGTTAAATTGTTGATTTCCACAGTTATATCAATCGGTTTCATCTCGCATCTTAAATCATCTGGGTTTTCGGTTTTAAGTTTTTTTGTGGAAAAAACATCCTCTAAAAAATAGAAATAGTTTTCCTCTCCGGGAAAGATGGCGGGCTTTCTACAACTTGGACAATTAACCTGAGGCGGATTCCAGGGTCCCTGCTGTGAAAAATCATCACAAAACAGTTCGTGGTAAAATTCCTGTTTGCAATACAGGCAGGAATATTCACAGATAAAAGACTGCAACTTGCAGTTAGCAAGGGTTTCCGGAATACAACTAAATTGCTCCACCATAACAGGAGAACATTTTATTAACACGGGTGGAATTTTTATCTGAGATATAAATTTGACCCAGGAGCGAACGCCAAAAGAGTTTATATAAGTGATTTTTTCTAAATTTAACACCCTCTCTTTTTCTTGATGGTCAAGGGTGGCCAAAACCCCCTTGAAATCGGTAAATTCGTTGATTCGGCCAGAAAATTGAATCTCTTTTCCACGGTAAAAAACAAAAAAGTTTTTCATATTTATCCTCAAATCACCAAAAATTTATTGTTATAAATTTTATTATTACCATTATTCTTCAAAATATGAAACAAAAAAGTTTACCAATCGAAATCAACTCAACAAGTTATTGATTATAAATTCAAATAACTGTAGTATATCGAAATTGGTTTCTAAAGCAGGAAATACTAATGATCAAGGTTGAAAATCTCAGCAAATTCTATGGCAACACCCAGGCGCTGAAAGAAATCTCCTTTAAGGTCAACCAGGGTGAAATATTGGGATTTTTAGGCCCCAATGGCGCTGGTAAGACCACTACTATGCGGATTCTCTCCTGCTATTTCCCTCCCTCTTCCGGAAAAGTAGAAGTAAACGGCGTGGATGTCTGCCAAGATCCCCTGGAAGTAAAACGTAAAATCGGATATATGCCGGAAAACGCTCCGCTCTATCCAGAGATGAGAGTAGATGAATATCTTAAATTTAAAGGCGGTCTAAAAAGTATTAGGGGAAAATTCTTAACCAGCGCCATCGAAAGAGTAGTGGAAAATTGTGATCTAACTCCAGTGATAAACCGAATTTGCGGTCAACTATCCCGGGGTTATAGGCAGCGGGTGGTGTTGGCTGACACCCTGTTGGCTGATCCATCGGTACTTATTTTAGATGAGCCCTCTGTAGGCTTGGATCCTAACCAGATCATAAAAGTCCGCAACCTGCTAAAAAATTTGGCCCAGAATAAAACTATTATCTTGTCTACCCATATCCTGCCGGAAGCAGAGGCCATCTGCCAGAGGATACTGATTATCAACCAGGGTAGAATTATTGTTCAGGAACAGGCGAAAAAATTACGGCAAACCTTAAAACTCGGCTCGCAAATACGGTTGGAGATGCGATGTGAGCCCAAAAGCGCTACCACCGAGTTACGCAACATATTGGGACCGAAAAGTGTTAAAGAGGTCATTCCCCTGAAAACCCATGATCAGCCGGATAACTTGTATCTATTTTTATTGAAAAAGCAAGAGGGTTTTTTAGACGATAGCCATTGGGGAGAAAAACTTTTTCACCTGGCGGTAAGCAACAATTGGGTAATAAGAGAGATGAAAAGGGAAAAAGGAGGTCTGGAGGATCTCTTTGTTCAGATTACTGAAAAGAATAATTTGCCACAAAGTTAAATCTTAGACAGCAACTAGTAAAGCAGATTGAAAAATTAATTATGAATAATATCATCACCATAATCCGGCGGGAGATGAACGCCTATTTTTTTTCCCCCATCGCCTACATTATGCTCACCGCCTGCCTGATGATCAATGGTTACATATTCTGGATGATTATCCAGGTGTTGAATAACCCCTTCACTCCGCATGGAGCTGCTTTGCAGATGTTTTTCGGCGGCACCCTCTATTATTGGCTGTTTATGTTCATAATCTGCCCCACCATTACCATGCGGCTCCTGGCGGAGGAAAAAAGGAGCGGCACTATAGAGTTACTGGTCACAGCGCCCACAACAGCAACTGAAATAATTCTGGGTAAATATCTGGCTGCCTTGCTGTTTTTTTGCTGCCTTTGGCTTCCCTCCGGCGTGTACGTAGCAATATTAACTCTACAGACCAAAATCGATCTGGGACCGATCTTGACCGGTTATTTAGGAACCTTTCTGCTGGGAGCTGTTTTTATAGCCGTGGGATTATTTTTCTCATCTATAAGTAAAAATCAGATAGTGGCTGCTATTATCACTTTTGCCACCATAATCCTGCTCTTCTCCATGGGGCTGGTATCTTTTCTAGTCACCTCCGGCTGGGTATCAAAACTGTTTTCCTACCTTAATCTATGGGAGCATATGCGCGATTTCAGCAGGGGAATTTTGGATAGCAGGCACATATTTTACTACTTGTCCACCATTTTATTGGTGATATTGTCCTCTATCAAAATGCAAAAGAGTCATAGATAATGGTTGTTGTCTCACCTAAAAATATCACCCGCTGGCTGAATATAGGCTGTTCAATAGTGCTGATTACAGCAATTTACTTGATGACTAACTATCTTTTTTACCGTCATTACCAAAGAATAGACACCACCAGCAGCCGAATCTACTCTATCTCTGAAAAGAGTAAACAAATATTGGCGCTGTTGAATTCGCCCTTGCAGATAGTAGTTTTTATCAATGCCGAGTTCCCTGCCCTTAACGAGGTAAAAGAGTTATTAAAGCAGTTTGTCAGTACCAGCGATAAGATAAAAGTGCAAGTAATTAATCCCCGGAAAGACCCGGCCAGGGCCAAATTACTGCTGGCCAAATACAATATAAAAACTCCCAATCAGGTGGTATTTGAATATCAAAAAAGAACGGTACACCTGAAGAGTAAAGATCTGGCGGAGTTTGACCGCACCTATATGTCTATGGGACTGCCACCCAAAATGACCAGTTTCAAAGGAGAGCAGGCTTTTATTGCATCTATATTGCGGCTGGTGCAAGAAAAACAGAAGACCGTCTGTTTCACCATTGGCCATGGAGAGCGACGTTTGGATATGTCTGAAGATGATGGACTTGCCAAGGTTAACTCCTACCTGCAGAAACAAAATCTAAAAGTGCGATCTTTTAATACTATTGATGCAGACAAAATAACCGCAAAATGTGATCTGGTTATTATTGCCGGACCGGAGACCCCGCTGCTAGTCAGAGAGATCTCCATATTGCGCCGTCATATAACCGGTGGCGGAAAACTGATGCTGCTTTTGGACCCTCTTTACGATCCAGATAAAAAGATCTATCTTAAAACTGGCCTGGAGGAGATGCTTTTTGACTTTGGCGTGCAATTTCAAGAAGATATCCTGGTAGATCCGGACAGCGCCCTGCCCTATATCAGCCCGGAAACTATCTATGTAAATTACTACGGCTTTCACCCTATTACTCAGGGTATGGAGGATATTCCCTCCCTCTTTACTCTGGCTCGCTCAGTGGAAGAGGCGGACGAAGTGCCCAATTGGCTGGAGATAGAAAATATTTTGCAAACATCCGGCCAGGGTTGGGGAGAAACTGACATGAACAACCTGGAAAATATCCAACTAGATGAAAGGGATTTAGAGGGGCCTATATCTTTTGGACAGGCGGCCTGGAGTGTGGGTGACTCCTCGGGCGCCGGCGACCAGATGCGGTTGATAGCCGTAGGTGATTCCGATTTTATCTCCAATCTGCATATTGACAGCAGCGGCAATTTGGATCTTTTTCTAAATATAATCAACTGGCTGCTGGATCAGAGATATTTAATCGGTGAGGGTCCCAAACGACCGGAAAATGTCCACCTGGTATTGAACGAAAAAAAGATGGTCTATATTTTTCTGCTGGTGATGGTAATTATGCCTTTTTTAAGTATTATTGCCGGAGTAGCGGTTTGGTGGAGGCGGAGATATTAATAAAGTAGCGCCCAAAGGTTATTATTGATGAGTATACGTTCCAACCTGATCTTATTTGTGGTGACTCTCTTGCTGGGAGTTTATATCTTGCTGTTTGAGATAAAAAGCCCCGATCCAGACCTTCTGGAGGCCTATAAAAAGCGGATATCTCTTACTAAAAGCAAAGATATCATTGAAATTTTATTTAAAAAGGGAGATCTGGAAATTCTATTGGCCAAAGAGCAAGGTCAATGGCAATTGAAATCACCTTTAAAGGATCTGGCCAACCAGGCGCTGATCAAAACCAGCCTGGAACTATTAGAGGAAGAAAACTATCTGGAAAAAATTGTTCCGGTTCAGCAACCCGGAGATGTTTCTATAAGTGCTTATGGTCTAAAACCACCCCATTTTTCCATAAAAATTACCACTATGGGAGACGAAAGCAGCCATTTTCATTTCGGCAACAAGGAACAGTTGACCGACAATGTGTTTTTACAGAAAGGGGATCTGACCGTTCAAAATAATTTACGGGAGATACTGGTGGTTGACGGGCGTTTTGCCAAGTCCCTGGACTGGAGCCTGACCAAATTGAGGGCTAAAAAATTGTTGGGATTGCCAATAGAACAGTTCACCTCCCTTTGGTTGCAAAAAAAAGATGGCTCTTTTTTTAAACTGGAAAAAAAGGGGGAAAGCTGGCAGATTTTTGATAACCATCACCACCTTCTGCCTAATCGGGCCGACCGCCACAAGGTCACTCGCTTCTTAGCCAAGTTGAATAACCTTCAGATAAACCGGTTTCTGACACCAGAGTTACCCCGTGAAGAAAAACCTGAATACACCATAGGGTTCCTGGCAGGAAAATCACTGGAAACAATCTCTTTTTTCCAAGTTAAGGATAAACTCCTGGCTCGCCGGCAGAATGGCAAAGAATTATTGGAAATAGAAGAGAGCCTGGAAAGAATGTTATCTTTGTCCCTGGAGTATTTTTATGACCCCTGGCTGTTCGATTTTTCCATAAAAGAGTTAGGCGCTCTGGAATTTCACCACCAAAACAATAATTTCCGGCTAGAAAATCAAAAAGGCTCCTGGCGCTTTGCTATCCATGATACCAAGATTGGCAATCGAACTTCTGCTGATAATACTGCCGGAAATAATCTCCTGAAGGTTGATGATGAATTGGTGGCCAACCTGCTGGAAGCCTTAAAGATGATTGCCTTGACCAGAGAGACAAAAGCGGCCGCGCCCGCCTATTGCCCTTCTTTGCCACATGCGGACAGGAAGAGTATCAGCATCTATAACCAGGATGGAAAACTAAAAGAGAAAGTAACCCTGATTTCAGAGTGTGATGGTAAGATGACAGCAGTGCAAAGAGAGGGGGATAAGGCTATATTATTGGCCGAAAAAAAGGCCAGCCGGTTTTTTAAATTTGACAAACAATTTTTCAAATCCAGGCGCCTTTTCGACTTTTCCCAATATGACGCCTTTGATCTGACCATTATTGATCCTGATAACCAAACCACTCCCAGGCGTAATTTTCATAAAGAGTTATTAGAGGATTGGCGGATGACTTCGCCGATTTCTGCCCTGGCTGATAATAAAAAACTAGATACAGTGTTGGGTAAAATAGCGGATTTACGAGCCCTGGCCTTCCTGGACCCAAAAGGGGATAAAATTCCAACCGACCAATTTTCCTCGTCCATCTTTCGTTTAACCATCAAAACCGGTATAGAACCCAATATTTCCACTCATATAATTGAATTTGTCAGTTTAATCACCATCAAAGATGCCCAATCTTTGTGCAACCGTTTCAACCGGTCCACCTGTTTTTTTGATCTCTTTTCAGAACAAAAAATTCCTAAGAATTTGCTGCTGGCGCGCCTGTCCAATCCGAACAGGCTGATTTTGCTTAGAGGTTCTTTGTTAAAATTGTTGAGAAAATCATTGCTGTCCATGAAAATCTGCTCCTTAAAAGCAGAGGAGATCGATCAGGTAGAAATCCGTAGAGAAGATAAGCAGATCCTTTTACAAAAGCGGCACACCGACTGGAAAATTTTAAAACCCCATCCCCAGCCACTGGCTATTGATGTTGCCTATAAATTGCTGGCCTATTTGACCACCATAAAAACTGACCAAATAATCAGCCTGACTTCTGAAACGAATAGCCCCACCAAGAAAGGCTTAGGCGCTGGAATTGCGGAGGGAAAAAAAATACTCTATAACGTAACCATCCACAGTCCGGACAAAAACTGTGGTTTCCAGGTTTTCGCTCCATCCGGCAACGGAGAGCAGAAGAACTATTTACCAATTAAAGCAGCAGGCCAACCGGTTGTATTTAACCTAAAAAGGGAAAAACTGGACTTGCTCCAGGCTTTCTGGCAAGAGGTATTGGGAGAGGAATGAGCGAAACAGTTTATCATATATACGTAGATGGCTCTTATATTTATGACTCTATTGGTTATGGGGCGGTGATTTTGAAAGAGGGGCAGGTTGAAAAGGAGATGTTTGGACCGGTAAGAGAACCAAATGCCCTGGCGAGCCGCCAGGTGGGAGGAGAGTTGACCGCGGTTATGGAAGCGTTAAAATGGTGCCAGGCCAACCAGGTAACCAAAGTGCATCTATTTTATGATTACACCGGCCTTGAGCATTGGGCAACGGGAAAATGGCAAGCCAACAAAGAGTTGACTCAAAACTATGCTTTAATGGTGCGGGAATGCCCGGTTAAAGTAGTGTGGCATAAGGTAAAGAGCCATAGTGGCGACCAGTGGAATGACCGGGTTGACCAGTTGGCCAAGCAAGGGGCATTACAGGACCAAGAGGGTGCTGACAGCCCAAAGCCAACATCCTCAAAAACTGTCCCGAGTCCAACTGTCAAACAACCCAATAATCGGCAAAAATACCAAGGTGAAGATTTAATGCCCCCCCTGGCGCAACGGGCAAAACAATTTGAACTCTACCTAATATCCAAAGGGTTTGAGGCCCGGTTTGATAATATATACAATCAGCAATATGCCAGGATAATTATCGGTGTCAGACATGAACGACTGGGCATTTTCGATCTCTACCACACCCGGAAAAAACCCTTTTCTCCCTACCTGAACAACTTCACCAATCCAAAACTAGAAGCAAAAATCCAATATCTTTGGAATGAATATTGCAATAATATTTAAACACGTTCTTAATCCTCATTGTTGATGTTAATAAAATCTTCGGGCTATTTATCGTTAATTTCATATTGGTTATAGGTATGTTCTCCTTCGTAGTTATCATATTCTTTCTGGTGCTTTTCGGACTGCTGATTAGAACCTTCGGGCGCAATCTCAGCGGGGTGTGGAAATTCGCCGGTCCCAACGGACTGGAAAAAATATCTCTAACCCAAATGGGCCCCCTGGTGCATGGCACTCAAAAACTTCCAGGCGGATACCATCTATACAAAGGCTATTTTACCGGCAGTAAACTGGTTTTGAATCGTCACGATTTTGGCATGGCATATTTGCAGGAGCAAGGATTTCCTACTAAAGTGGCAAAAAAATTAGAGGGGAGCATAATGGCGCGTATGGAGTTTCGCGTGTTTCATGGCAACGCTCAACTAAAGGGACAATTTTTCCCCCAGTATATTAAATTTATCCATTCGCCGCCAACTATACTGGAAAAGTGCTTTTTAAAAGGTGTGAAGAGGAGTTGGACTCGGGAATAATTCGTCTTGGCCACAGTTGCGGCAGACCAATCCTTCACCATCCAACTTCCTCATCTATCTGGATCTATTTATTTTTGATCTCTTTCAAAAGATTTTTCAGGTTATTCCGTTCGTAGGCAATATAGTCCCAGGGCCAGTATTCGTTTTTAGCAGTTAATTTCAAACCTTTTTGCAATAATTCCCGGGCATCTTTGTATTCATCATCAGCGACCAGCAGTTTGGCCTTCTTGAGATAAGTCCAGGAATATTTGCCGTTTAATTTCAGGGCTTTATCGTAAAAATCCATGGCTTTGGAAGTACTGCCGCCTGCTACCCAGGGAAGAGCCTGGTACACGGCGCCCATGGAGGTCAGGCAGACCGGATGCTTAGGATCCAGACGGATACATTTTTTGTAATTTTTCTTTACATCTGGAACAGCAAAAAGCGCGTTCAATACTCCCTTGGTATCAGCCCAAAGGGCAATGGAATTGCCTTTCCACATATAACCCTCAGCACTTTTAGGATTGATTTTGATCATTTTGTCCGCATATTTTTCTGCAATTTTATATTTCTTCATCTGTGCGGCTGCTCCCTTGACAATATTCTGGCTGGATATACGGCAATTAATAAATGACTTCCAATAATAGAGATCAAAGAGGACCTTTTTATCCTTGGGCTGCAACTTTTCTGCTTCATCCAAGAGTTTTGATGCACCGAACAAATTTTTCTTAGGGCTTTCAGCATAGACTTTTACCAGGGAGATAGCCTCGGCAACTATTTTTTTTGCCTTGTCTTCAGGGGTTTCAGGCGCGGGAGGGGGCGGCGGGGCGACGGCTTCGGCTGCCGGCGGGACGGCTTCTTCAGCATTAACCGGACAGGTCAACAGGCAAAACCCGGCTAGCATAATTCCCAATAAAATAGTGGTTAAACGCATATTTGTCATCTCTTTCTCCTTCTTGGTAAATAATAAACAGCGTAAGATCAAATCCTATTCTGTGATATAATAACATAGAAATAATTACCGGGCCAGAAAATTGGGAAATAATATATCAATTATTTCAAACAAAGAGATAGTTATTCCACCAGCCTTTGTAGAAAAGTTTGGGGAGCAGAAAAATCCTTTATCAGCAGGTCCGGTTTTTCCTGCTCCAAATCATGGTAAGCATGGACAAAACCGGTTGCCACTGCCACCGCAAAAACACCGTTGGCCCGGGCGCACTGGATATCCCGGGGAGTATCGCCGATGACCCAGATATTACTATCCATTCCCAGAGCATGCCCACAAATTTTTTCGGCCCGCGCTTTGGCCAGGGGAACTAAATCCTGACGAAACTCACTGTCACTGCCAAAAGCACCAAAGGAAAAGTAGTTCTCTATGCCAAACATGGATAACTTGCGCTGGGCGCCCTCTTCGATATTGCCGGTTAATAGCCCTACCAACAGGTGCTCCTGCTTGTGCAATATTTTCAACAGTTCCAAAATCCCGGGCATAAGGCAATGGGTAGTTGATTTTGAAATCTCCTGGTCCAAACACTGTAGATAAGTTGCTTTGATTTTAGACAATAGTGAGGTTTGTTCCGAAGAATTAACAATTCCATTTTTTTTCAGAATATCTCTACAGATAGCCAAATCGGTACGACCGGCCATCTCCACCTGCTGGCCGGCGTCCTGCCAACCGAAAAGAGAGTTAAAAGTCCTATCCAACGCCCTGGTTCCTACCCTGGCGGTGTTGACTAAAGTCCCATCAATATCGAACAGTAAAACTTTCATCTAAATTCTCCCTTTATTTTCCGGGGATGGCCTGGATTCCCGTGAGTTGCCCTGGAAAAATCCCCCTGGGCAATTTTATTTCTGTTATAATATCTATTTATAAGGTGCTCTGTCAAGCCAATCTCAAAAGGAGAAATAGATGCCACGGTTGATATGGTTTTGTTTGGCAATGGTTATTTTGTGGTCTGTCAATGGCTGGTCCTCTACCCCTTTATGCCAAAAATTAATCGGTGAAAAAAAAGAGATGGTCCTTAAATTGTTGGACAATCTGCATCCCTATCGTTGTTGCGATAAAACTATAAACCGCTGTCTAAAGGTGAAAAAACCCTGCAAATTGGCGGTGCGGCTAGCCGATTTTATCTGCCGCCTGGCCAAAGAGGGGTATCAAGCAAAATATATTACCCGGGCAGTGAATAAAAGAGGCTTGAGTATGATGTCCCAACCTAAAAAATATCTTTTTGATCTTAAAAGTATAAAGCCTTTTGGCCAAATTGACGCCCCAGTGCAACTAGTTATGTACGCCTGTACACGCTGCCCCTTTTGCCGGATTCTTACGGTTAATATAATGGATGAGATTGAAAAGGGAAAATTAAAAGGTAAAGTAAAACTCTATTTTCGTATTTTTCCCCTTAGCAGCCATCCCCATTCAGTGGAAGGGGGATTGGCCTTGCTGGCCGCGGCGGAACAAAATAAATTCTGGCCTTATGTCAGATATTTATACGTAATGTATGACCAATTTTCTCTCAACCAACTGAAAAACTGGGCCAAAGAGGTGGGCCTGGATGAAAAACGATTTAGTAACATATATAAGCAAAAAAAGAGCAGGAAGAATTTGGTGCAAAGTAAAAAAGAGGGGATCAGAAACGGGGTCAAATCCACCCCCACCCTGTTTATCAACGGTCGTAAATATCACGGGAAAATGGATGTAGAAACTATTGTGGATATACTGGAAGAAGAGTACGAAGCAATGTCAACAAAGTAACCCGTAGATTAACCAGGTTCATGCCCCTCTGTAACACATTTTATTGACATAGATAAGATCTATGAGGCTATCTTGTGGCAAATTTCAACCTAGAGGTCAACCCGGGGACCGCCTGGTAAGGAATGCAAATCGCTAAACTAAGTCAAGATTGGATGGGGTGAAGCAACTATTG
>CAZTWC010000044.1:0-18829 GCA_964617105.1 uncultured Myxococcia bacterium | reverse complement strand
GATAAACCCATCCGGTTTTACGGGTAAACTCTGCTCTGGCTTCCGCCAGGGAGAGAGAGCCTTCTTTTCTGTCAACTTTTCTTCCAGAGCCCGGTTGGTCGGAGTTGTATCTAATCAGAGTGTCCAGGGCATTTTGATATTGCCGGATGGCTTCATCGTAATCACCCACTAACTGATAGACATCGGCCAGCCCTTCGTGCATAGTAATGGCGATTATGGCGTTTTTGGGAGTATGGACTAACTTTTGAAGTAACGACAGCCCCAATTTATAATGGTCAATAGCTCCTTTATTGGTATAGATATCTTTGGCTTGATCACCGGCCTTGGCGTAGTAAGCAAAGGCGGTCTCCCAGTTTTTCGCTTTCTCAAAGTGGTTGGCGATCATGCTGTAATATTCATCTATTCGTTCACCACTTACTTCGATTAACCACTTTCCGATTATTTCATGGTAGAGGCGGCGCAAATTTTTTAAAGTATTTTCATAAGCCACCATCTGGGTTAGTTGATGCTTGAAGATATATTCGCGATCACCTTCAAAACTGGAGGTGGATTTTTGGAACACCAATTCTTTATCCTGAAGTTTGTCCAGGGCTTTTTCAGCAGCACTTTCATCCATAGCCTTAAGTGCTCCGATCCAGAAAACCCGGCCAATTGCCGACCCTTTTTGAATGATCATTTTTTCGTCCGGAGGAAGCCGATCCAGCCGGGCCTGAACTACACCTTCAATAGTATTGGGAACTGCTGAAAGATCCAATAGATCTTCATTGGCCTTCCAGATACGGTCATTTTCAGAGATCTCAATCACTCCATCTTCGATAAAGTTTTTGATTATTTCCTCCACAAAAAAAGGATTGCCCTCTGAATGGCTTTTTATTATTTGCAGCAACCGAGAAGGGATGGTTTCCATTTTGTGCAGAATTTGCCGGCCAAATTCGAGGATATCGTTTTCGGTCAAAGGCTTTAGATCCAGCATGGTATGCAAATCAGATTCCCGACCCCAATCGTGGCTGCGCTGATACAATTCGGGCCGGGCCAGGCAGAAGAAAAAAATCGTTCGCTCTTTAATGGTGGTGCAGAGAAAATTTATCAATTCCAGGGCGATATTTTGAGCCCAGTGGATATCTTCCAGAAATATCACCATGGGCGCTTTCTCCGCCATGCGGTTGAACATTGCCGCTAAGATGCGAAAAGAACGCATCAGGATTTGGCGGGGGTCATCTTTAATTGGTTCAATATATGGGCTGCCTGGAAAATCGAGGCCAATTAGTTGGCCGATAAAATGGGTGTTTTCTTCAATGATGGCGTTTTCCATCTTCTGTTTGATTTTATTGGCACCCAAAGGAAAGAGTTTGCCAATACGGTTCGCCAGTTTAGATTTCTGTTGCTCTTGGGGGTCTTCGGGAGCGAAAATATTACCCACCATTTTAAGCAGTTTGACCCGGGCTTTTTCTGCCTGGTCACTCTCTCGTATGTCAGCCTTATGCTTGATTATATCGGCGAAACCCTTAAAGAGGGAGCCATATCCTGGGTAAAAAACCCTTTTTCAATATTTACCTGGTAAGGGAGTGAATTGAGATAGAGCCTATACTCTTCGGCTAACCGACTTTTGCCCATGCCTGCGGAGCCGATTACAGTAACGATTTGGCAGGATTTTTGGTCAATACTTTGGTTAAAATTAATTTTGATTGAATCAAACTCTTTTTTTCGCCCGATAAGTTCGGTGATCACCCCATGCACTTTAAACAGTTTTTTGTGCCGCACACCGCTTAGAGGATAAAGCACCTCGTAGGTTGCCACTGGTTCACTTTTACCTTTGAGATTAATGGGGTCTAATGATTTGCATTTAAAACGATTTCTGATGGCTCTGAAAGTTGAGTTGCTAATCAATACCTGATCTGGACGGCAACAAGATTCCAGCCTGGATGCCAGGTTAACCGTATCTCCCATTACGGTATATTCCCGTTTTTCCTCGTCACCGATATAGCCCGCCAGCACTTTTCCGGTATTTAACCCAATACGCATATGGATTTTAACGCCCAGGTTGGTCATCATTTCCTGGTTCAAATCTTTTAATGCCTTTTGAATATCTAGGCTGGCGTTAACCGCTCTTTCCGGGTCATTATCGTGAGCCAACGGCGCTCCAAAGATGGCTAGTACTGCATCACCGATATACTTGTTGACATTACCACCCTTTATTTTTATTTCCCGGGAAACTACCTTGAAACACCGATCCATCATATCCCGGACATCTTCTGGGTCCATTTGTTCTGTCAGTTTGGTAAATCCCACCACATCAGCAAACAGAACAGTAACAGTTTTTCGTTCCCCCCATTGGATATCTTTTTGGTCGGAGATGGAAGGCTGTCCCTGGCGATGACCACATTTATGGCAAAAAAGAGATTGGGGCAACAACCGTTCCTGGCACAGTTGACAAGTGATAACTTCCTGGTAATGGCCTTTAAGTTCCGATCCACATTTATGGCAAAAGATAGAATTAGCGTATAATTTGGTTAAACAAAAAGAGCAGGTTTTTTCTTTTGATAGAGTTTGGTCGTGGTTTGTATGTTTGTGGGTGGGGGGCATATTGTTTTATGAAACATTTCTATAGGATCTAGTCCTGAATGGGCGGAGTTTTTTGTAGTTTAATAGCCTTAATCATATTGATCAGTTCATCCTCATAATCTTCAAATTCTAGGGGGTCAACTTCTTCCACATATTTGATCTCTTCTTCCAAAGTGGCCTTTACCTTGGTGGAAAGGCAGTTTTTTATTTTTTTGGCAATTTCGTCTTCCGCGTCTTTCATCAGTCGGGATAATTTGTAAACGTCAATGGTTCCCAATACTTGCCGCAGGGTGTTGTTGTCGACATACATAATGTCGGCTAATTCACAAAAATCTTCCACTTTTTTGCGCCGGCGAAATTTTTTATCAAAGGAGTCTTTACCCACCTCTTCGATCCATTTTGTGAAAGCGGTCCTGGGAAACAGGCAAATTTCTTTGGGGAATTCACCACTGGCAATTTTGGCTAGAATTTTGTCCTCCTCTACTTCAACCAACTTGGCGATATCAACCAGGTCTAGCATTTCAGTAATCTGGTTTTGATAATTTGGCATTGAACTAGAGAACTCCTTGAGAAAACGTCGAACTTTGGTAATAAAATTTTCTTGATCTAAGAGGCGAAGGGTTATCTGGGACTTGGGGCCTTTAATTTTTTCAATCAAGTTGAGAGCGACCAGTTTATCGATAATACTGCGCAACTCCATTTCGGTGATAGTGAGGATATTTTTAATAGTGGCTCTGATGGTTTGAAAACTAACCGAATGATCTTCATTTTCACTGTTTTCAAATAAGATGGCTAAAATATGGCAGATGCTGTAAAAAATGTTGTCGCTATTAAGAATATTAACTTTTTTTGAGGTATTTTTAAGACGCTCCACCAGGGAAACAATCAGGGTCTTGGTAAGAGACGGTGCTTCGTTTAGCACATCGTCAAGTTGCCGTTTGCTGATCACTATCAGTTCACTGTCTTCTACAGCGGTGGCAGTGGCAGTTCTGGTGGTGTCAACCAGGAGGGCCATTTCGCCGAATATTGACCCCTGGGAGAATAGGTCGAGAATAACTCTTTTACTGCCAAACACTTTGGAAATTTCCACCTTGCCTTTTTTGATTACAAACGCGGTATTTCCTTCGTTGCCTTCTCTGAATATCGTGGATCCGGCTGGAAAATATTGGATATTATAATAGTTCATTGGGTACGCCCTTTTCGTTTGGTTTTTTCCGAAAAAGAGTTTGCCCCCTGCTACTTTTTCTTGCCGGGGGATTTACAAATATCTGGTTTTTTCAAGTTAGACTTGAACATAATTACTTTATGATTATAGAGGGTAATCAGCATCTTGCCTCGGCTGGTCAGCACTGGTTTGCCTATGGGCTCGTTATTCAATTCCACCTGCCAGAGACCGTTACCCCTATGGTCAGTAGCAAAGAGCATATTCTTTTTTGTGCCCACAATGGTATTGCCAGCTGTATCCACGGCTGAATTATATTTTATTTTCCCTGTGACTTTATGGCTCCAACTCAACTTTCCCTTGCTGCCAATGGCATATAGGTAATAACTGGTACTGTCTAGAGAATAATCTTCAAACCCCACCAGCACGTTTCCTTTACTGTCCACAGTCAAGGGTTGGGAGATTCCGGCCAACTCCACATCTGCCGCCGCCCACTCCCAGAGTTTTTTTCCTTTTCCATCAATGGCGATTAGTTTGCCTGCCGCCAGATAGACACTATGATCGCAACCATTAGCAATGTGGTAGATATGGCTTCCAGGCAAACTAAATTGCCAGAGTTTTTTTCCCTCTAAATTTATAGCATACACACTATTGGTTTCACTCTCCAGTGCATAGATAACCGAATTATCCACCGCTTTTTTGAGGGTGGTAATTTTACCATTCAAATTGAGTTGCCATTTTAGACACTTATGGGGGTCATCGATTTTTTTCCGGTCATAACCGAATTTGGTTTCTTGCTCTATGTAAGTACCTGCCGAATGATTCTTGTCCCCTTTTAAACAATTTCCCGGGGTGAGGGCGTACAGGTAGCCGTCTATGGCTCCAACCACCACTAAATCTGGGGACAGGTATAAGGGGGCGGTTTTTATATTGCCTCCAACTGTAAAGGTCCACTGCAATTTCCCTTTTTTCAATGCATAGATACTGTTTCCAGATTTTTCTGGTGAACTAAAAGAGTAATCACCAGCATCTCCAATATATAGTTGGTTTTTTTTGCCGATAGCCGGAGGGGCGAGAAGCCTCCCTTTGGTGGCAAATTCCCATCTTTTTTTTCCATGTTTAGACAGGGATATTAACTTGCCGTCCAGGCCGGAATCCACTGAAAGAAAAATATTTCCCCGATGGTCAAAAACCGGTTGATTAATTACTCCATTTTCTACGTCAAATTCCCAGAGTTTTTTTGTTGGGCTTTTCTTTTTTTTGCCTTTGGCCAGAGAAAAGGAATTTAAGTTGATTAGGATAAAAAAACAGCTGATTAAAATCCCCAGTTTTTTATGCCACTTTTTCATACTGCCTCTTTATTTGCGTTAAATTATGATGTTTGCTCCTTCTGGAAGTCTCATTTACGACTTTTTTTGAGATATTCATTGCGAGTTATGATATCATAAGATGGTCTTTTTATACAATATTTAAATTTCTTTTAAAACAGGTCTAATTAATTGCAGATTGGTGATTATACAATATTAAATCGATTGGCTGTCGGTGGAATGGCGGAGATATTTCTGGCTCATCGAACTGGACCAGGAGGGTTTGCTAAAAAGGTGGTATTGAAGAAAATGCTTCCTCATTTGGCCGCATCCGAAGAGTTTCGGGAGATGTTCAATCGGGAGGCTCGGTTAGCCGCCTTTCTCAACCACAGTAATATTACTCAGGTTTATGATTACGGTTTTTGGGGAGATACTCTGTATATGGTTATGGAGTATGTCCAGGGTATTGATCTTATGAAACTGATCAATTACCTGAGCCGTCAAGGTCTGCAATTACCAGTAGGTGATGTGATCCATATTTTGCGCAGTGTATGTAGCGGTCTTCATTATGCTTATAATACCGAAGATTTAGAAGGTAATCAACTTGGTCTTATTCACCGGGATATCAGCCCCCAGAATATTTTGATTTCCACACAGGGCGATGTGAAAATTACCGATTTTGGCATTGCTAAGTCAACCACTTTTATCTCTCACACCATGGAGGGGACCATAAAGGGTAAATTAGCCTACATGTCTCCTGAGCAGTTTACCGGTGTGGAAGTTGACCATAGAAGTGACCTGTATGCTTTGGGAGTGGTGGGGTATGAGTTGCTCACCGGGATAAAACTATTTTCGGAAACCGGCTCTTTTATTACTTTACAACAGAACCGTTCAGGTGAGATTAAACCCTTGTGCTACTACAACAAGCACCTGGAACCAGAATTGGAAAGTATTATTCTCAAGAGCATAAAATATTCATCCTGGGAACGATTTCAGAATGCACAGGAGTTTTTAGAGGAGTTAGACACCTATTGCCACCATAAAAATATCCAGGGCAACGCCATTTCTCTCTATCAGTTTTTGAAAAATAATCTGGCCGAGGATTTACAGAGAGAGGCAGAAGAAGCTAATAGTGTCATTGAGGAAATAGGGATGGGGGAGGTGTCCTCCGTGTCGACCAGGATTTCTTCGGTTGAAACTTCGGTGGCAATACCGGCGACTATCCAGGGAAGCAGAAGCAAGATTGATACACCGGTTGAGAGCCCTCCCATACAAAAAATGCCCCAAAAGTCTAAATTAAAGGTTTATGCCATTTTAGCAGGGGTGTTGATGATTTCATTGATATCAATGTTTGATGTTTTAACTCAAAAGGATGAAGGAAACCCCCATAAGGAGTTAGGGCGTTCGGAGCCTAAAGAGATCGTTCAGAAGATGGATACTTCCAAAGTGGTCAGCATCTCCCCCCAAGAGAATGCCCGGGAGGTGGAAACCGGAGGCTCATTAGATAAAACTAAAAAGACAAAAAGCCTGGAAGAGAAAGCCGTTAATAAAAATCTGGAAAATTTACCAGTAAACCGGAGAGAGGAAAAGAAACCTCAAAGACTATTCGGAAAGGTAAAGAAAAAGGCGCCCCTGGTAGTGGCCTCAAATAAAGTGGCGGCTCCGGGAAAGGAAGAAATTCAAAAAGAGAATGCAGATAGGGTCAAAGTAACACCCCCTCCAGAGATAAACCCCATAAAGATAATCGCAGAGGCCCAACCCTGGCTAACGGCAAGTGTCAATGGACAAAAACATGACTCTACTCCGGTGTCCATCACCATTCAAAAAGGACAACCCTTTTTTATGTCAATGAAAAACAATGAGGGGGATTTTGTTATTAGACTAAAGGGAAGTTTTAAAATTAGCAACCAGGATAACCAGGATAGATCGATTCTGGTCAGATTGGCTGTAGATACTTCTCCCTGGAGCGAGTTACGGCAGAATGATCGGGTTTTGGGGGCTACTCCCATGACCATGAAAGGTCCGTTGCCTTTTTATAAAGTATTGAATTTTTATTGCCCCATTAAAAAGAAAGAGTATAAACTCAATTTGAAATTGATTACCATAATTGCCAAAAAAGATTGAGTTTTAAAGAACAAATGAGTCCACAAATTATTCGTTTTATTCCTTATATTTATCTTTTGTTACTACTGGCTAATGTGAGTTTGGCTCAGGAGGAGGTCCCGGGGGAAACTCCAAAAGAGGTTTTCAGGGAGGTGGCAACAGATGCTGCTAAAGAAAGTGGCAGTGTAAATACGAAAGCAAAGGGGTTTAAGGATCTGCAGGTTATTTATGATAAGGGTAAGGAGTTGTTAGAATTGTTGGAGTACCAGCAGGCTCTGGTGGGGTTGAAAAAGATCGAAACGGTTGAGCCGCAAGAGGATAAAGCCGGCCGGGAGATTATTGCTGCCATCTATTTTTTAGTTGGCAGGTGTCACCTGGGATTGGGTGAACACCAACAGGCAGTGGCGGCTTTCTCCAATACTCTCCGTTTTTCACCGGAAATGGTGTTGGATGAAAAAATGTTTTCCCCCAAGATTGTCCATACTTTTAATGAAGCCCGGGAAACCATGGAAGATATTTTTTCTCCCCGGATAGAGCATACACCGGTTCCTTTGGGGCAGGCAGGGGAGGAGTTGAAAATATCGGCCAAAATAAGAGATAAAAGCGGCGTAAAAGAGGCAATGGTTAAGTACAGAACCAAAGAGGAACAAAAATATCAGAAAAAAATAATGGCAAAACTGGATAATAATTTATTTCAGGCGGTGATTCCTGGTCAACAAATATCCCCGCCGCTATTCTCCTATTATATTGTTTCCATTGACAACCTGGACAATGTACCCGCTCTTTGTGGCAACCAGAAGCAGCCCTTTCAGGTAAAAGTGGTTCCCTCCTCCAAAGGGGAAAAGCCCATAGTGAAGTTGGAACCGATCTATAATAAGTGGTGGTTTTGGTCGGTTGTTGGGGTGGCAGCGCTGAGCAGTAGTATAGCGGCTTATATGTTATTAGAAAAGGAGCGCTCTATGGGGCAGGGTGCTTTGTTTATCAGCATTTATTAGTAAGGGCAGTATTACTGCAAATCGATATAATCTGAATAATTACTATTTTTTTATTGATAGACGGGAGTTTCTAATTGAATCTTCGTTTTAATCGGCAAGAAGTGGCGGGTTCTCTTGGTGATCTGGGGACACTTCTACCTTTGGCTTTTGGGATGATCCTCTTGAACGGCCTGGATTCCACGGCGGTTTTTTTCTGTATTGGTTGGTTTTACATTCTAAGTGGCTTATATTTTCGAATCACCGTTCCTGTTCAGCCCATGAAGGTGATTGGTGCCTATGCTATTGCCAGCGCTGCCAGTCCAGAGCAAATATCAATTTCTGCTTTGTGGATCAGTGGGCTATTGCTCCTTTTGGCCATAACCGGCTTGATAACTTTGGTAGGCAAGATAGTGCCCAAGTCGACAATTCGAGGTGTCCAACTAGTCACCGGTATACTTTTATTCACCCAGGGGGTCAAACTCATACTGGGAGAGACCAATTTGCCGGTGGGTCCCGGAAGTGTTGAATATTTGCTAACCACTACCTACCTGGGTCCGGTTTCTCTTGGGGTTATCCTGGGGTTGGCGGCAGTGGTTTTGATTTTTGTCCTTTTGGAAAACCGGATGGTCCCAGCCGCCCTGGTAGTAGTTATTGGTGGATCTATGGCAGGTGTTTTGCTGGGAGGTTGGCGTAATCTAGATGGGATTCATTTTGGTCTGTATCTGCCCCAGCCCTTGTTTTCTGGATGGCCAGGCGCATCAGAAATTGTTATTGGATTAACTGCCCTGGCTTTACCGCAGATTCCCATGACCATAGGAAACGCAGTGGTGGCTCAGACCGATTTAACCCGCGAATATTTTGGCCCGGACCTATCAAAGCGCTGCACCCCGCGAGCGCTGGCCATCTCAATGGGGCTAATGAATATTATGACCGGTTTTTTGGGCGGCATGCCGTTGTGTCACGGCGCCGGCGGATTGGCAGCCCACTATCGTTTCGGCGCCAGGACTGCTGGCTCTAATTTAATCATAGGTGCTATTTTTCTCGCCGTTGCCACTATGTTTGGAGATATGGCTATAGGTATTTTTAAATTATTACCGTTTTCGATTCTGGGAGCCCTGCTTTGCTTTGCCGGCGTCCAATTGGCCATGATGATTATGGACGTCAAAGAGCGCCTGGACCTGTTTGTAGTAATAGTGATGCTGGGAGTCTCACTAGCCACTAATTTAGCGGTTGGTTTTGGCATTGGTATAGTGGTGGCTTACCTTTTCAAGTATACTAAATTGAAGGCGTTGCATCTGTAAGTATGATGTGATAATTGAGAGCCGCTAGAATATAACTGTGGATTGATTGGCTGCTCTTGTAGTCAACTGAAGTTATAAGGCGTGAGTCTGCTGAAAGACCCTGGCATTTGTGACTTTTGCCGTCACCAATTCAGGTTTGGTCTGTTTTTGGGTTTGGATGTAATCAATTGCTCCCTGTTGAACCAGGCAGTATTTGATAATTTTTTTAATCCCCAAAGATTCAAAGCAGTAAGAGAGAAAATCGGACATATCGCAAAAGACGAATTCGCCCTTATGTTCACGGATGTGGTTCAACAGGATTAAAAGTTCTCTGAAGCCTACTGACTCCACCCGATTCACCTTGTGGAAATCGATAACGAAATATTTATAGTTCAGGCCGGTATATCTCTTTCTCTCCTCCGCGAATTTGGTTGTAGAGGCGAAATTGAAACTTCCTGCCAGTTCCATCACCACAATATCATTGTCTACAATTCTCGATTTGATTCTCATCTTCTCTTCCCCATTTGGATTTGGACATGGTAAAAATCTTGTCTAAAAACTCCCCCCAAATATTTTTGTCAATTTGATATTAACAAGTTTATCGGAAAAATTGAGAAAAGCAAAAAAATTACAAACTTTTTTTTTTATCAAAACTAATCCATTTTTTTTTCTTAGAGAGATTTCCTGGGATTTAGATGCCGAGCGGTTCAGAATAACCGCCCGGCTCATCTAATTGGTTATTTGGTTATTTCGATATTTCCGATTCCTCCCAAGTCAATGGCATAGAGCCCATACAGGCCGGCGGGGACAAAGGCGTATTTGTCGTCCACCAACATGGTGTTGAGCCACCCCATGGTACGGGTGAAGAATTTGGCCACTGGTTTGGCAGCATCGGTTTTGTCGATAGTCAATATTCCCAGGCCGTTAACATAGATAAACAGGTAGTCATCGCTGGCACCCAGCAGTCTGGAATACTGCAACTTGGTTTCTCCATTAAACTTGGATACAATCTGGTCGCCGGAAAAGTCGAGGATCATCATCCGGTCATATTGATTTTGCCAATATTTATCGCCAAACAGCGCTCTGAGAATAAAGTAGGGCAGATCCACTATCAGGGAGATCTGATTGTCTTTGGAAATAGCGGTGCTGTTAACCTGCCAGTCGTTCAGCTTGTATGTATGCAAAAGTTCGGCCATGGTTTTACCACCCTGGTTGATTATGCGCAACAAGTTGTAGGAGCGGCGGGTGTAGGTATATTCTTGTTTGCTGTTCTGAGGGTCGGTAAACTTGTAATACTGGTAATCCAGGCTCAACAGCCGGGTTTCCTTATCTTTGAGAAAAATTTTCTCCACTTCGCCCGGCACATTGATGCTGGTTCCCTTAGTCAGGTTTGATGGGTCAGAGGCATCCCATTTAATAGTGTAATATTTGTAGTACATGGGATCTTCCGGCTTATTCCTTTCTTGAGCTTCGCGATAGTTCATGTAAAAGGATTTCCCTTCAGGGGAAGGTAAAAGTCCGATAACATTTTTCTCTTTCATTTCCACCGGCTGGTAGAATTGGGGCTTTTGAGTATCGCGCAGGTCCAGAGTGTGCATGTAGGTGGTACTCAGATAGCGGTAACGGCGTTTATATTTATTATAAAAATCTTCCTCTTCCTCTTTCTTTTTCTCACCATCACGTTCTCCATCATCATTTTTCATATCACCTGTGGGTTCGGTTACCTCTACCTCTTTGCCATCTTTGTCCACCCAGTAATACTCTGACCAGGATTTTTGCTGAGTGATGTGGATGGAGTCTTTCAGCACCACCAGGTTGTCGCCGGCATAGTAAGGACCCCACCACCATCCACAGTTGCTGCAGACCATAGGCATGGACACTTCTGCGCCATCGGTGGCAATTCCACCTTCGCGAACCCCGCCACCACCGCCATATCCGCCGCCACCGCCATACCGGTCGTAGGAAAAGTATAGGTAGCGCCTATCGGAGATCTCCCCCAGTTTTTTGGGATTTATGGGGTCTTTGAGGCTCCATATGGTCACTGTGGTATGGTAATTTTGGGTATAGTCGTAGGGTTTACTAGGATCTCTCTCATTAGCGTATTTGGAGTTGTATTTTACCCTAAAGAGTACCAGGTTGTCACCAGCTTTTACCGCCCGGGTTACCGCGCCGGCGCTAAAAGAGGCTACCACCTCACTGTCATCAGCCTGAGAATCTTTTTTTACCACTCTGAACTCATTGCTCTCCCGGTCGCCATCGTATCCATAGGTGTAGTCACCATGGGCAATTTGCTTGACCAGATAGTCGCCGAACTGGAAAATGTTACGGTTGTTGGCGGCCAACTCCAGGGTGGAGATGATAAAAGGTTTGGCCAGGTCGTGGATATCCACAAAACTTAAGTGGGTGTCGGAAATATTTAAGATCATCTGCTCATCTTTAACATCCTGACGGTCAGTGACCACCGTGCGTTTAACCTTGCCGTTGGGGTGAATGATACTGCCCCGGTTTTGCATAACTTCCTGATCATCCGGTTTTTTAGTTTCATCGTATTTAGTGGTATCCCAGGTCATAATTCCAATGGCGGTTACATAGTGACCCCAGGGATATTCGCTTCCCTTTTCACCCTTTACCCAGGCCTGCACCGGAATGGTGAGGATATTGGTGTCCTGGCTGTCATACAGGCTGATCATCTTGTGGGCCTGGTCCAGGTTCCAGTTGACATCAGAGTGGGAGTTTTTAGCGCCCTCGATTAACACGCAGGCTCTTTGCACCAGTTTTATATTGTTCAAATCGCTGATATCCACGATGCTGGCCGCTACCCGTGAGTTGATAACTTCGGTGGAGAAACCCTTGCAACTGCTGGAGGTATCGCGGCCGATACCCAGTAAATATTTTTCTCCTTCGATAAAGCGGAATACGTTGATATCTCCGCTCAGCCCATCGATCATGCTCAATATCTTCAAATCTTTTGGATCTTTGAGGCTAATAACATACAGGGGATCTATCCGGCGGGAGGTGATGGCAAACAGGGTATCATCGCTCCTGAACAGAGAGCCTTTTACGGTCTCGTTGTCTTCGGTTTTACCAATGATCAACTCATCCACCACCTGGGGTTTCTGGCCATCTTTTACATCCACCGAGTAAACCATGTTGCGGTTTATATTGGAGTATTTGCAGTCTGTTTGATTCCGTTCGCTCTTGTTCATACGGGTGACAGCAAAAACATAGGCATCACCGCTTTTTTCGTCCACCTTGTAGGTCATCTTAAACTGATCGTTGATTTTACCATCCAGCCGGAATTTGCTGTACACACTGATTTGTCCTTTAGGATCGGAGATATCCACAATGGAGATGTCAGTTACATCGAAATTTTTATAGTGGGAGCACCTGTATTCTGCATCTGAAGTGCTGCCGCTGCCAGAACTTGGCCCCTCAACTTTTTCCTCTACATCATCTCTATCGCCATCAAAGTCCTCGGTTTTCTCCGGGCTGTTGTTTTGATAGTTTGTTCTTTCATTATAGCGTCCATTTTGGGCCACCAGCAGCGCATTGGCAGTGGCAGATATCTGCAGATCGGAGCGGTAGTAACTGATGCTCAATCCATTTTCGGTGGTATTTTCAAATTTACTTAGCAGGTTGAGTTTATCAACCTCTTTAATTTTGTTTGGATCCGACACATCAAAAGAGTAGACATAAACTGCATCCTCCCGTTTTTGATTTGGATCATCCCGTTCATAGTCCCATCCCCACCAGTAGGATTTGTACTGATTAGACACCAGATAGATAGTATCTTCAACCTTGCGCGATTTACCTTCCTGTAGTTTTCCTTTAATATCAAAGGATTGAATGGTTTTGGGCTTCTCTTTGTCAGAGATGTCGATACTCACCAACTGGCTGATGTTTAACTTTTCAAACTCCATCTTTCCAGTGTCGCTTTTACGCAGGATCAGGGCATCGCTAATCAGGGCAAATACCTGGTCGTTTTCCACGAACATCTCAATGGGGTAACCATAAACTCCCAGGGAGCCCAATTTTTTGGGATTTTTGGGATCCGAGATATCAAAGGTCATAAAGCCGCGGTAGGTATTTAGCAGAAACATATATTTGCCATCAATGCGGTAGAGATCGGCTTCCTCCACATCGCCAACCCTGCCCTGGGGCGCTCCTGGCGCTCCGGCGTCTGCACTTTTCGACTCACTAGTGCCGCCGCCGGCTTGCGGTGGTGCATCACCCAAAGTGGTATCGTTTCTGGCGCCCTCTTCCATCATGCCGTCATCGCCCCCCCCTTGTCCGCTGGTAGAACCGGAAACAAAGTCGGTCTGGCCGGGATGGTAATTCTCGGTATCGCCCACTTTGTCGGCATCTACTTTGTCGCCCGGGTCAACGGTGATTCCCTCTCCGGTATCTCCCCCTTTTTTTTTGCTCACCGTGCTGCCGCAGCCGGGCAGATAAACCACCAACATGAACAGGGCGACCAGGGTCATAAATAGAAACAATGTTTTTTTTCGGTTAGCCATTTTTTCCTCCATCATGGTTAAGAACTCATTATGTTTAGTTTAGTTAACAAAAATCTGATATCTTTGAGGAGTGTTCTCTCCGCTTAAATTTATAGCAATAACTGTGCCATTGTATAACAGTTTGAAATTGTTAAGATAACTGCTCTGTGGATTTTGTTGGATATATAAAAAAACTGAGGGGGTATTAGATTTTCATTACCTTGTTACCGTCCGAAAATTCACTTCGTCTAACCCTTGCGCCACCTAACTCCCTCTGGTGTATCCTCCAAAACTATACCCATGGACTTTAGTTCATCGCGAACACAATCGGCTACAGCCCAGTTTTTTTCTTTTCTGGCTTTTTCCCGGGCTTGGATCATCTTTTCGATCTCCTCGTTCATCTCCACCTCATCCTGAGCACAGGAGTGGGCAGCCTCTTCCAGTTGCAAGCCCAATACCTGGTCGAAGTCCAGAGCTAATTCCCATTTCTCCCGAAATCCCAGTTCATTGTCTTGCAGGGCGGTCCATAGTATGCTCAGTGCCTGGGGCATATTAAGATCGTTGCCAACTGCCTGGCTGAATTTTTCTTTCCATTTTCCGATTATCTCTTCCCGGGCAGGAGGCGCAGTTTCAAAATTCTCTTTTAAGCAGCGCATTATGTTTTGTAGTCGCCGCCAGGATAACTGAGCGCAGTTGAGCCCCTCCATGGAAAAGGTCTGAGGGTTACGATAATGGGCGCCTAACACAAAGAGGCGGTAAGCTGTTGGAGCGAATCCCTGGCGTTTTAACTCTGCCAAAGATAGAAAATTATCTTGTGATTTTGACATCTTAATATCTTTGCCCACCACCAAAAACTCGCCGTGCATCCAGTAATTGACCCAGGTTTTACCGGTAACCGCCTCCACCTGGGCTATTTCATTAGTATGGTGGATGGGGATATGGTCAACTCCACCGCAATGGATATCGATGTTATCACCCAGGTATTTTATGGCCATAGCAGAACATTCAATATGCCAGCCGGGAAAACCTCTACCCCAGGGAGAGTCCCACTCCATCTGCCGTTTTTGATCGGTTGGCGAGAATTTCCAGAGGGCAAAATCGGTAACCGGGTTACGTTTTCCCGATGAAGTTTCTACCCGGGCGCCGGCCTTCAGGTTGCTTTTGTCAAGCCGGGCCAATTTGCCGTAATTAGCCAACTTATCGGTATCCATGTAGATACCGTCTTCAATTTTGTAGGTGAAATTAGCCTCTTCCAGTCTATTAATCAGGTCCATCTGTTCCTGGATATGATCAGTGGCCTTGCACCATACTGTTGGGGGCTTGATGTTCAGGGCGGCAAAATCCTTCTGCACCTCTTCGGTATAGAACTGGGCTATCTCCCAGACCGATTTTTTTTCCCGCCGGGCTCCTTTTTCCATTTTATCTTCTCCCTGGTCAGCATCAGACACCAGGTGGCCCACATCGGTAATATTCATCACATGGCGCACTTCAAAACCCAAATATTCCAGAGAGCGTTTAAGAAAATCTTCAAACATAAAAGTGCGCAAATTGCCGATATGAGCATAGTTATAAACCGTGGGGCCGCAAGTGTAGAGCCTTATTTTACCCTTTTCAATCGGTAAAAAGTTTTCCACCTGGCGGGACATGGTGTTGTATATTTTCATGGTTTCACCTCTCATAACCTACTGGTAAAACTGATCAACTTTTGTAATTGATCTCCTTTAGAACTAATTTTCTTCTAAAAGGATTAACCGCATGGATGGTTACCCTGGTATTGTCTCCTGGAGAACTGTGAGTCCGATCATATAAATTGACATAGCATTGGTAATCGGTGAGTGCAACTTTGTAAAAGGCTTTTTCCTTCTCTAATATTATTGCTGGACTCTCTTTTTTTAGCATATTTTTTTGTAAGTATTTAAACAGCCAGAAGTCACGGCGCTCCCGCTCCAGTTTTTTTAGTAATATTTGCCCCCGTTCCATCTCCAGCCCGATTTTCCATATCTCCTCTTCTTCATAAACCGGAGTACCATCTTTCAGGAAGGATTTGAGTTGCCGTAGTGCCACCATGTCGCCGTAACGCCTTAAGGGTGAGGTAACCTGGGCATACTCTTCCAGATTCAGACCCCAGTGGAAACCTGGCTTTAACTCTATCTCGGTTTTACTGAGCATCCTCCGCAACCGGTAGATCTGAAAAGGTGATGTGACCTCGCCCTGAAAAGGGACGGTTTCTTGAGGGGCTGGTTGTCGGCGGTAGATCGCGGGTATCTGGTTTTGCATGAAAAATCGAGCGCACAGATGGTTAGTCCAGATCATCAATTCCGCCACCAGGCGTCTGGAGGGGGTGTTGGGCTCGATATATTGGATGAGGGGATTTTCCTCGGAGTCAAATTTTATCTTCAACTCCTTTTCGTTAAAAAAAACAAAATTATCTGGAAGCCGTTTATGACGCAACTTTTCAGCCAGCAGAAACAGCTTATTTAACTGAAAATTGTCCTCCTCTACCCCTTCCAGAATTCTGTCTACTTGCTGATAATCCATTCTCTGCTTTACCCGGATAATAGAGGGGGTAATACGCAATTGTGGCGGCTCATCTGGCGAGTTATTCAGATGGATAAAAAAGGATATAGCCCGGCGTTTCTGGCCAGCAACCAGGCTGGCAGCCTGGCAGGAGATATCTTTAGGAAGCATATAAATGGGTCTGTCAGGCAAATAGAGGGTAGAGGCGCGGGCATAAGCCTCCCGGTCCAGGGGGTCATCTATCTGGACTAAAAAACCAGGATCAGCGATATGTACACCTATCTCCCAGCCATTTTCCAGGCGACTCAGGCTCACACCATCGTCTACTTCTTGGGTATCAGGGTCATCAATGGTGACAATGGGGAGGTCTAAATGGGAGCGGTAAAAATTATCTTCTACAAGATGGTTCTCTTTCCCGGGTTTAATTACGGTTTCACTGTACTGCAGCAGGGATTTGGAGAAAACGGGTCTGATGTTGTGTTTTATTAATCCCAGGTTTTCATTTTTGTCTAGCAGCCCCAAATTGACCAGAATTTTAAAGGCAATTTCAAAGGGTTGGCCTTGTTGCCAAAGGGGAAAAGGAAGTTCAGTGTTTTTTTGGTTTTCTCTGGGCTCATTTGGCTTTTTGGAGTTAGTGTATCGCTTTTTTTCCTCCAGCAAGAGTTCTATTATTCTATCCGCTTCTTCTTTACGTTGAAAAGATGATTGCCAGGCAGCGTATTGGCGTAAAAGGTCTAAACTATCAGGGAATTCGTTTTCCAGCGAAGACAGCGTTCCTTCCTCTTTCCCGAGAGCACCCAGCACATTTTGGATAAAGAGTTTTTGATATTCCAGCCGTTTTTGGATTGCCTCTTTTTGCCTTAAACTCTCTTCCACCGCTTCCCTGGAGCATAATGAAAACAACTCCCCTTTTAATTTAAAATAGGTAGAGTTTTCCCCCAGCGTTTGATTAAGAGCAACCACCTCCTCTACTGCCGGACTATCGGTCAAATAACTGGCCATCTCCTCCAAAGACAAACTATCCTCTTCATCCACCAACAATTCCCACAATTCGGCCAGATCAATAGTTTCCGAATTCTTTTGAACATTTTTTTGTAATTGGGCCAGGCTTTCTTTTCCCCGGGCCAGAACCGTCCCCTTTTGACAAAAGTGACCCTTGGAAAAGATTATTCGTTCCATTTTTATGGCAGTGGATGCACTCTTGGAGTTAACCACCACCAGCTTTTCCTTTTTTTCACCGGCCACAATTCCAATTTCAGTTTTGCGGCCATCCCGGTAAATAATCAGGGTTCCTTCTGAATTGTTGATTTTCATAGTTAAGAATAGTTCGCAGTTTTTAAGAATGAAAAGAATACCCGGGTTGACTAGACGGATGCCGGTTGCTTAAGAAATATCTTCTGAATAGCCACATACCTGGTTACGGCCATGATCTTTTGCCCAATAGAGAGCCTTGTCTGACAGAGAAACCAACTCCTCTTCAGTTTTAATTCCTAGTTCTTGCCGGGCGCTGACACCCAGGCTGACTGTTACGGTTAAAGGATTTTTTGGGTCAAATACATTGGTAAAGGAGAAATCGTTAATCGCTTTTCTTAACTGTTCGGCCTGTTCTATTGCCAGAGAGAATGAGGTATTGGGGAGAAGAATCACAAACTCTTCGCCTCCGTACCTGGCGCAAACTGCATTGGCCATAGAATAAGTGGTAATAACATAGGATATTTCTATCAGTACTTCATCTCCCTGCTGATGACCGTAGTTATCGTTTAAAAGTTTAAATTTGTCGATATCGAAAAGAATACAGGCCATTTCACTATTATCTTGCACGGAGATATTAAAGAGGGCTTTTAATTGATCATGGAAGTAGCCCCGGTTGTTGAGTTTGGTAAGGGGATCGGTTCGAGCCATCAAAGTGAGTTTTTCGGTCAACTCTTTCAACTCATTATTTTTCTTTTCCAGTTCGTTGTTGTTTTGTTCTAATTTTATGTTCAGCCGTTCCATTTTACGGCGTTCCCGCCT
The DNA here is from genome assembly GCA_964617105.1 of uncultured Myxococcia bacterium. Lineage (GTDB taxonomy): Bacteria > CAZTWC01 > CAZTWC01 > CAZTWC01 > CAZTWC01 > CAZTWC01. Next base: position 415 of record CAZTWC010000044.1, on the reverse strand, counting down.
GAGTTCAATATTTTTTTGCTTTATATCATCCTTGAACTGATCCACCTTGTTTAGCAGGTTGATAAGTTCCTGGTTTTTGGTTTCCAATTCACTATTTAACCGTTCATAACGGTTGCGTTCCCGTCTTATCTCCTTGCGGCTTTCGTTGATTTTCTTCCGGTAATCGTCAACCTGGTGTAGCAGTTTTTGGTATTGATTACACTGTTTTTCCAACGCTTTTATCTTTTTTAGCAGAGTTGAAGTCGAGGCATTGGACAGATCTTCATCCGGAAAGTCATCTTGGCAGTTATTATATTGACAATTTTTATTATCCATATCAATAAAAGATAATCATTTTAAGCCAATTTTGTCAAGTAGCGAAGAAGACTTGATCTGTGTGGAAATTGACTACACTATCCTACATCACCGAAAAAGC
>CAZTWC010000043.1:0-18854 GCA_964617105.1 uncultured Myxococcia bacterium | reverse complement strand
GTAGTAAATTTTTCCGATCTCCACCTGCACTTATCTTCTCTATCCTCATTTATTGCCCAGGGACAATTTGATGGTGGTTTCATTCAAAAGGGGATTTATGCCAAATTGAACCATATATCTTTTGGTTTTTCTCCCCACCGATTTTCCAGGAATGATCTGTTGTTACAGGTACTCCTTTCCAATCCACTTTGTCTGTCTGAAACTTCAATACCAGGCCATATCAGCGATATCAATTTACAAGGTTCGCTCTCCTTGCTATGGAAAAAAGGGGTTTTACAGTTGGAGCATGGTGATGATTTACTGCGGTTTTCCGCTGTTGTTGCCACAAATGATGATTTTATTGAACATTATTTCCACCAGGAAAAAAAGATAACCGCTTCTGTTCAGAGTAAAATTGAAGGGCGCCTGGGCCTGGACAGCAATGGAACCTGGAAGATACACTGGATTACTTCCGGAAATATAGATGGTCATTTTGCCAACCAACTGGATACAATCCCCGAGTTTTCCATAAAAAAGGGGGAATTGAAAGCAAAACTGGGCTGTAGTTTTGAAAATACTGCCCATTTGCAGGTCAGTTTTTCCGGCATCAATCAACCCAATGTTTCTATTGCCAGCAGTAAATCGGCAATAAAGATAAACTATGCTGATATCCAATTGGATCAGTTTAAATTTTGGTTGCCGTCCGATACCTTGCTCCAGATTGCAGTAAAGGAGGGCAAAATTATCACCTCCAAATTGGAGCGTCTAAAGGTCGAAATTTGTTGGGATTTACAGAAGAAGCCTTGCTTTCTTAGACGGGGAAAGGAAAAAGTATCTATTTTGGCTATGGGTTTGCGCCAGGGTAATGTATTGATGGAGATAAATGATCTGGGCCGGATCTCTTTTTCCGGGGATAGTGCCGGATTATATGGGTATAAATATTTCAATGCCTTAATCAATCCTTTGGAAAATCCGCTGCATGCCTTGGAATTATTGCGTTCCGATGAAGCCATGTTCCACCTTATTTCCGCCCTTGCTCTTTTTAACCGCGAATTGTCTGAAGTGCTAAGAGCGGTTCGAATAATGTTTCTGATAACTGAAAAGTTACTCAAGAGGGAGAATATCGAGCATCCGGCAGATTTTATCCCCAGGGAAAAAATGGCCAAGATGTTTTCTTTGCTTTTTAATGGCGGTCTTAAAAACTATAAACGTATTTCCGAGCAACTGGAAAAAACTACCCTGGTAATTGATGGACAAGTATTTAATCCCCAGGAGATACTTTCGCTTTTTGATGAAGAGTTACATGACCTGGATGTCGAGAATCATCTTGAACCAATGGTTTTCTGGCTGCATAATCTTTTAATACCCAAACCAATAAAAAAGGCTAACCAGCAACAACTCTTACCCATCACCAAAGAAAAAAATGCGCCCAGGGAGGTAAGGAGACTAATATCAGCCAACCAACTTTACCAGGTGATCAAGCAAAAAATATCGGAAGAGGTGTCGGAAAAGATTATCAAACAGTCTGTTTTTCTGACCCTGGAGCAATTGCGCTATATTATATCCGGTCCTTATAAACGGCGTTGGAGTAAAAAGAGATTCTCTTTTTTGTATAGGGTGTTGACTATTAAGGAGCAGGTAGCCAGGATCAACGAAAGTTACGGTGGAGTTGAATTTGCCCCTCAGTCGATTTGGATTGCCGGTATTCTTCACGAAGCAGTGGGTTCCGATTTTTGCAAACAGATGGCAGGCAACAGCACCTCTGATAGAATAAAAAAGGAAACCCGGCCAGATAATACTATCCTCCTGGGCTCAGAAGAGGTGGCTACCCTGTTAAAGGCATCGCTCTCTTTTGGGCGGCAGGATCGGCAGACTCAACTTAATATCAGATTATTGTTGGAAATAATGATTAGGCAAGAGAAGCCTTTTTTTATTGATGTGCTGGTGGAGTTATGGAACAGCAGTCCCCGGGCATTTCCCGGTTTTTTGTTCGCTTTTTTTGACCAGGATCAGGACTACTTGCAGCATCCGCTTGATTTACAGGGCCTATTTCAAAAATATTTGGGGATAACGGTTGCTGCTCGAAAAGAGTTTATGGCCCATGGCCCCAGGGCTTTTGAGTCATATATACAGGCTTTGGATCAGGTGGCTGAAAGAATTGTTGAAAAAGGCGCTTTCTCTTATTTTACCCGCAAGCAATTTGCTCAAGTAGCCAGACATAGGACGTTGAAAGGGAGAAAAAATAATAACCGGGTAAATACTTTGCAGCAGAAAGCTGTGTCAGCCATTGCCCAGGCTGACAAATTGGGTAGGAAAATCGATTTTCGCCAGCACTCTTTATCCGGACATAAAGAGGCCGCCCAGGCTTACCAGGACGCCTTCAGACAGTGCGCTCTTATTTTAAAGTATGATCCCCATGCCTTCAAGCGTCCCTGGTTCAAAGATTTTTGGCACCGCAATGAAGATGCCTTGACTATGCTCTCGGTAGTGGAAAATTACCGGCAGGATGTAGATAATGTACGCCAATGGCTGCAGATAAGAACCGGGAAAAAGGAGTTTAAAAACCAGCAACATCTATTGGAAAATTGTATCCAGACCCTTTATCGGCGAAAAGAAGATCAAGACCAGGTTAAATCTGATCCGCTGGTAAGGTTGTTAATTGAACCGCCTGAAGGAAAGTATAACTTTACTATTGTCAGTTGCATGGGAGTGATAACAGATGGGGCGCGAGGCAGAGAACTGGAAAACAGTTTCAAACGACTGGAAGAGAAAAGAGGAATAGAGTTGATTCGGGCTGATACCGGCATAGTCCGTTCATTGGAGTATAACGCCGGCGTGATTATCCAGGCGGTTAGAAATATTGATACTCCCTGGGGATTTATCGGTTACAGCCAGGGTTGTGCCAATGCCCTGGAAGCAGAGACGCGGATGAAGGGCGGTACGCCGGACCAACAGCGGCTTTTGGACAGTTTTATCTGCCGTAACCTTTTATTTAGCGCTGCCAACGGTTCTCCACACAGTTCATCGGGCATAATCAAAATCAAAGAGGCGATGATAGAAGGAGAACACATCATAAAACGATACCAGCACGATTTTTCTCCCCGATTGATCGATTTTGGTTTGCGGGTGGTGCGCTCCATTCTGGATTCCCGGGCTTTTTTTCAAGTATCTGGTGGCGCCTATTCCCTTTCAGATGAAAGAATGATTTCTCTATATCGGGATGGGCAGTTCCATTTGCGGGCCCCTACTTCAGTTATTAGAGGAATAACCACTCCCGATATTACCCCAGAATTTTTAGAGTTTATGCATTTTGCCTTGGATGCACTATCTAACAGCCCTGAACATGATACCCAGGTATTAATAGATGACGCTAATGGCCGTCCCGCGTTAGTGAGCAATGCTGATGCCGATGCCCTGGGTGAATGCGCTATTCCAGCCAGACCGCAACATATCCATCACTGGTCTCCCCTTGAACAGAACACTATTGAATTTATCACCACTAAAAAAGACAAGAAAAAGGCGGTGTACTACAGCCCCAAAGATCGTCATATTTTCCCCTGGATAGAGGCCAATGCCCGTTTCGGACTTATCAAGACTGTTTAGTAGTGTCCTTCTTAGTTTTTTTACATAAAAATTTTTGACAAATCATGTGTGTAAATGTAGCATAAAGACTCACATTTGGATACCCAATGGAGGTGAAGATGGAAGAGAACGACATGGTTAAAATTAATTTCAAGATGCTACTTTTCAGGGCGCACAACAGGCATGTGAAAGCATTGGAAAAACACGAGCAGTTAAGGAGCAGTGAAACAGAAAAAGAGTTATTCAGGATTAAAAATCTACACAGCCAATTGATGGATCAAGCGGAAAACCTCCAAAAGGGAATCCCTGTGGATGAAACCCTTTTGGCTCAGGCGGAAAAATACCTGACCGATAATATTTCCATCCACTGACTTTTGGTTAGAGGCTGAACACCTATCCCGGTTTATTTTGGAAAGATGTTCAGATTTCTGCCAAGAGGAGTTTACATTGGTAAATCCCCAACTGCACTGGCGGTAGCAGTAGCATAGTTGCCGGTGCCATTACCCTTGTTTAAAAAGATAATATTATTGGCGATAATTTCAGTGATAGAATCCTTTTTGCCATCCTCTTTTTCCCATTCCCGACGACACAAACGACCCTCCACAAAAATTTTACGTCCCTTGACCAAATATTTGTTGCAAATGACCGCTAATTTCCCCCAGGCCTTGACTCGGTGCCAATCGGTTATCTCTTGCCAATCTTCCCCAGACGGAACCGATAGATTAGTAGCCAAATTCAGGCTTACCAGGGTTTTTCCCGATTTGGTTTGAATCATTTCCGGATCTGAACCAAGGTTTCCAATTAACAGAACTTTATTTAGTGACTTCATTTTTACCTCCCTTATTTTGGATATAACGAATTAGTCATCTCCATCCAGAGACCCCTGGATAAGACTTAAGCCGCCTGGGTTACTGGTTCCAGTCGGCATTGCTGCTGCCATTTGTTTATTATCAGCGCTTCAATTTTTTGCCGCAAATTGTTGTTTTTTACCAGGTTTCGAATGGTATTCTCTTTTCCCTGTCCCAATTGGGTATCGCCATAGGAGTACCAACTGCCGCTTTTTTTCAATATTTCGTAAGTAATGGCTCTTTCCACCAGGTCATCAGTTCGGCAGATACCCTGATTGTAAATCAGGTTTAATTCCACTTGTTTGAAAGGAGGCGCCATTTTATTTTTTACCACCTTAACTCTGATTTTATTGCCCACCACCACATCTCCTTGTTTCTGCACGCCCAGTCGTTTGGCCTCCAGGCGCACCGAAGAATAGAACTTTAAGGCATTGCCGCCGGTGGTGACTTCTGGATTGCCAAACATGACCCCGATTTTCATCCTTAGTTGGTTGATAAAGATTAAAGTAGTCTGGTTTTTGTTGGCCAGCGCAGTTAGTTTGCGCATGGCCCTGCTCATTAGTCTGGCCTGTAATCCCAAATGATTGTCTCCCATCTCCCCATCTATTTCAGCTCTTGGAACCAGGGCAGCTACAGAATCCACCACTATCAAATCGATGGCTCCGGAACGTACCAATATCTCGGCAATATCAAGAGCCTGCTCGCCACAATCTGGCTGTGAAACTAGCAGGTTATCGGTAACCACGCCCAGGCGGTGGGCATAATTGATATCAAAAGCATGTTCAGCATCGATAAAAGCCGCCACCCCGCCCGATTTTTGTAATTCAGCGATAGCATGAAGACTGAGGGTGGTTTTGCCGGATGATTCGTGACCATAGATTTCGACTACTCTACCCCGGGGATAACCACCGATGCCCAAAGCCATATCTAATCCCAGAGCGCCGCTGGAGATAGCAGGCACCAATTTAGATCTGGCAGTTTCATCGGACATCAGCATGATAGAGCCCTTTCCAAATTGTTTCTCAATGGTGTCTAAAACATCTTTTAATAAACTGGCAATATTTTTTTTCATAAAACCTCCTATTTTTTATACCTGATTAATTTTCCCGGTCCAAACTGCGATAATTTATGGCTTCGGCAATATGATGACTTCCAATCATCTTTTGCCCTTCCATGTCAGCCAGGGTCCTAGACATTTTTAGGATACGAGAATATGCCCTGGCGCTGATTCCCATTATATCCACAGCATTTTTCAGCAGTTTTGTTCCCCGGTCGTTCAATTGACAATATTTTTTCAGGTGAGCAGCGTTCATATTGGCGTTACAAAAAAGACCGTTAATTTTTTTAAACCGTTGCCACTGTATTTTTCGCGTCTTTTCCACCCTTTTTTTTATATTGTTGGAACTTTCACCCGACCTATCTCCATAAAAAATATCTTTTGAAGTAACAGGAGGAATTTCTACCTGGATATCTATCCGGTCCAGCAAAGGTCCGGAAATACGGGCACGATAATGTTTTATGGCACTCACCGAGCAGGTACAGTTTTTAATTTTATCTCCCATATGTCCACATTTGCATGGGTTCATGCTAGCCACCAGGGTAAAAGAAGCGGGATAGTTAAAAGTAATCTGGGATCTGGTAATATTCACTCTTCCATCTTCCAAAGGTTGCCTCAATACCTCCAGGGCATCTCGCCGAAATTCAGGTAGTTCATCCAAAAAAAGCACCCCATTGTGGGCCAGGGAAACCTCGCCCGGTTTGGGCGAGAATCTCCCCCCTCCCACCATGCCAGCACTGCTTATTGTGTGGTGTGGTGCTCTGAATGGGCGGGAAACGATAAGAGACTTTTTTTCCCCTAGATGCTCAGCAATAGAATATATTTTGGTGGTCTCAAGTGATTCTTCAAAGGACATAGAAGGAAATATTGAAGATATCCGTTGAGCCAGCATGGTTTTTCCGGTTCCGGGTGGTCCTATGAGCAAAAGGTTGTGGCCACCGGCCGCTGCTACTTCTAAAGCCCGTTTTGCGTGTTGCTGACCAAAAACATCGGCCAGGTCGAGGTTGTTGAAACTAATGTGATTATTTTCCCGAACATTTTTGACTTCATTTATCATGTACCTTTCCGATTTTCCGTTGATCAAAATATCCACCGTCTCTTTCAGGTCATCTACCCCCAAAATATCCACGCCCTTTGCAAGAGAGGCTTCGGCGATATTTTTTTTCGGTACAATCAAACCTTTTAAACCCAATTTTTTTGAAGCAATGGCCATTGACAGCACACCGGGAACCGGCTTTACCTTACCATCCAGGGACAATTCTCCAGCGATTAAATAATCAGCCAGGTTAGAGATAGGGATAACTCCGGAGGAGGCCAGTATGCCCACCGCTATGGGTAAATCGAAAGAAGTACCGGATTTACGAATATCTGCTGGAGCCAAATTGACAATTATCTTTTTCATAGGCATATTAAAGTCGCAATTTTTCAGGGCGGCTTCGACTCGGATTCGGCTCTCTTTAACAGCGCACTCTGCCAGTCCCACCAGGTCGAATTTGATAAAGCCATTGGAGATATTGACTTCAACTTCCACTTTGTGGGCATCGATTCCTAAAATTGTACTGCTAATTACTTTTGACAACACTTTGAGTATTCCTCGCCAAAATAAGATTGATATTTTCATCCAAATTAAAGTAGGGACGGCTGAGCCCTATTGATTTATCCTTAGAGATCAGGCCTCTTCTTTGGGCCAGTGTTAATAGGTAAATTACTTGGTTCGCCCATTGTCGAGAATGGGCCATGTATTTAAAAGGAGAAGGCGAACGGCAGCCCTTGATAAAAAAAGCGGTGGTAAGAATTGCTGCCTTATTGATTTTATTATGCAAATTATCCTGGTCTCGATTGACAAAAGTTTCGCAGGCAGAATAGACCTCGGTAACCAGTGATTCAATCAAGGTATAAAGGGTGATCTCTTTCATCTCATACTCCTATACAATTAAAGTGTCAGTTCATGTTTGTTGTGAATGTCCATTGTCAATTTGCATTTTTGGTGCCAGTGATAAGAGAGAGACCAGAGTTTTTTCGATTATAGCGTAACTTACGGAAAAGATTAGGTATAATATTTTCTGTAAACCCTGGACAGCAAACTGTTTCCCTCAATAACCAACAGTTTCCCGCCGCCTTGCCAGGTGTGTTTGGACATATTGTCCAAACATTGTTGACATTTACCATTACATTAAATAAAATAAATAATATTGGCCTTAATTACCTAAATGTATAAGGATAAAAAATGGCAATAAAAAATTATTTAGAAGAGCAATGCAACTTGTTAAAAAAATCGGTCAAAGAATGGAACAAGTTCAGGCAGGAAAATCCTTATATCGATATTTTATTAGCCGGAGCGGATTTATCAAACACCAATTTGAACAAAGTTGACCTGTCTGGCGCAGACCTTCTTAATGTGGACTTTACCGGATCCAATCTTAGCAATTCTAACTTAATCTGTGCCAACCTGGGAAACAGTAAAATAGAAAATTGCGATTTAAGTGATGCTAATTTGAAGGAGGCGATATTATCTGGTTCTGTATTTAAAGGTTCCAAGTTGATAAACACAAAATTTGCATTCGCGTTCCTGCATAAAGCCCAAATGCAAAATTGCCAAATCAGCAACGCTGATTTTGAATGTGCTGAATTGGAGAGTGCTTCATTTAAAGATTCTGATTTGAGAGATGCCAATTTTGAAAACGCCAACTTGCATAATTGTGATTTGTCTGGCGCTGACATCACCGGTGCGGAATTTATGGAGGCCAACTTGATGGGTGCCAATTTAAAGGGGATAGATATCGACCAGGAGGAATTCGAGGGAGCAATTTTTGATGAGTAGAGCATGCGCAGTATAGTTTTATGGGAGGTTAAATGAAGCGCTTTGAACTAATAAATAAATTATTGGCGCCAGCTGATATGATAGTTGGTAAAACCTATAACTTGCTGAAAGAGTTACCGGTTTTTGAACTAACTCGTCAATATTCTTATGGCTTTATAACCAGGTTACTTAAATTGCAGTATAGTCTCACCAATCAAATTGAGATTATTGGTGCTGATAATATTCCTGCAACCGGAGGCTTGATTCTGGCTGTTAACCACCAGAGTTGGTTTGATGCTACTGTAGTAGCCAGTAGTTGTCCCCGGCGAGTTTGTTTTTTAGCCAAGGCCATGCTGTTTGATTTTCCCTTTTTAAAATATTTAATGGATTTTGCCGAATCTATCAAGTTAGAACGAAAAACCGGCAGTGGTCTCGAAAACGCCATTATACGTTTAAAATATGGTCGGGTAGTGGTGATTTTTCCGGAAGGAACCATCCCGGGAGAAGAAGAGGTCCAACGCGATCAATTGGAGGCAGAAACCGGACTCTTGCCAGGTAAGACCGGTGCCGTACGGTTGTCAATGATTACCGGTGCGCCCATTGTTCCAGTGGGATTGACCGGAACTGGTCTGGCATTTCCTCCCGAAATGTATCCTCGCCTGGAGATGCTGCCTTTGCCCAAAAACAACAAAATCACTATCCGTTTTGGAGAGCCGATTAGGTATAGTCAAAAACTGGAGACTATTGATAAAGAGCAGTTGCGCCAGATGACCGATCAGTTAATGAAAAAAATCTCTTCTCTGGTGGATCATTCCCAGAATTTTTGGCCCATCGATGTTCCAATGCAAAAAACTGAGCCCATAAGTTATAAATTAAACGGGCGAAAAAAAAAGGAGCCATTAGGAGTATTGGCTCTTCACGGATATACTTCTAGTTTGAAAACTATTTCCGGCCTGGTACCTGTGTTGGAAAAGCAAGATATACCTTATTTGTTTCCAGTACTTAGAGGGCACGGCACCGATTATAAGGCGCTAAAAGGGCTGCAAAGTGAAGATTGGCTTAAGGACGCCCGGCAAGCCCTGTTAGAATTAAATAAAAAATGCCAACAGATTATTGTGGTTGGTTTTTCCATGGGAGGTTTGTTGGCTCTGGATTTGGGTATAGAGTTTGAAAAAGTTGTTAAAGGTTTGGTGTTGGTTGCTCCGGCCTTGAAATTTGTCAGTCCCCTGGTTCATTTAACCCCATTTTTAGAAAAACTCTTCCCTTTTTGGGACTCTCCAACCGCTTTTAATTGTTCTCAACTAGCCTCAGAAAATCGTAACTATCCCCGTTTTGCTACCGACAGTTTCCAATCTTTGTTGCAATATTCTAATGATATCCAGACCCGCCTGGGTCAATTTTCTCACCCTCTTTTACTTCTTCATTCCAAGAAGGATAAGGTTATCTCTCCAGACAGCGCCCGCATTATTTTAGAAGGGGTAAATAGCACAGAAAAAGAGGTGGTTTGGTTTGACCACTCAGGTCACGAAATGATGCAGGACTGTGAAAGCGATATGGTTTTTAAGACCATCGATGGGTTTATCTCTTCTTTTAAGTAGTAATCAAGTTTATTAATTAAATAGCCCCGTTACTCTTAATTAAAAGTAGCGGGGCTATTTTTTTGGCTTAAAACTAGTTACCGTCCGGTAATTCTCCTATAAACAGACCTTTTTATCACCAATAGTAGTGCACTCTGTTCCGTGTGCGGTACATTCTGAAAGTTGCGTGCAATCCATGGCGCAGATACCGTCAGTGCCGTCAGAAAGAGGCATACAACTAAATCCCTGGCTGCATTGGGGCGCATTGGTGTCGCATTTTGTCAGGCAATAATTCTTTGCACCACCGCCCACGCAGAGCAGGTCGGTGCCTTTGCATCCATGGTAAGATGGAATTTTGGGATCACCAGCACCACACTCTTCGAACATATCGCGGGTTTCTTTTCTGAGTTTTAGGCAGACACCCATGGCGCAGATTCCATTCATACAGTAAAATCCTGATTCAGTGCAATCTTCGTCTTTGGTGCATTGGGTCTCTGAATCGACCTGGCGGCAATCATAATCCTGGTCACAATTTGGTGTTTTTAGATCACATTTTCCCAGGCACCAGTAATCGGGAAGAAACATGTCTCCCAGATTTAAACAAGTCGCTTTGGTTTCATCGCAGTCGTTATACGAATCTTTTCTAGGGTCTGATTGAAAACATTGGTATCCAGCCTGTTGAGTATTGGTTGATTTTTTCAAACAGGTTTCAAAGTAGGTTTCACAATACTGGCTGGTATCCGGGCAGTCTTCATCTTTTGCACACTCTTTTGCACAGACTTTATAGTCGCTAATATAGGTGTAGCATTTTAGAGGGGAGGTGCATTCGTTGTAACAACTTTGAGTGGTGTCCTGACAATAGCACTCCGCTCCTTCTGCCAACTCTTCTTTTCTTTCCTGAAAGCAGCCACCGTCCCAGTAGTATTTCTTTTCCTGGGTGGAGATACATAATTCTCCAGCCTGACATTGACCCGTTTGAAAGGGGCTGCAGGATGTGGCACAGACTTTTTGTTCTCCGCCTTTGTTGTAGAGGCAGGTCAACCCCGCCTGGCATCCTTTGTTGTTGGTTTCACATTCCTGGCCGGCAGTTTGGGTTTTTGGAAAAGCATCCGTGCATGTGAAATTTTCAATATCACAATCCAGACCGGCTTGGCAACCATGGTAGTTAGTTTTTGTGGGATCGGAATAGTAGCAAACATCACCTTTTTTATTGAGTTTCTGGCGGTCGGGGATGCAGTATCCTTTGGTGGCATCGTTAAGGTCAAATTTACGGCAGGTGTAGTTGGGGTCGCAAGTGGATGTCGTGGCAGATGGATCACATGGTTTCACACAGCGGTAATATATGTTAAACTTAAAACAGAAAAAATCGGTAGGACAATTATGTTTGCTTGGATCGTCTTGGTCATTTGCATCTTTTTCTCGTTCACATTCCAGTAATTGAATGGGGTGGCATATTCCATCATTGGGGGTGGCAACAGAGGTTTTCATACAAGTCTCCTCATTGCCGCAGGCTGGACTGGCAGGATTACATGATTTGAAACATTTGTTTTTATAGCAATTATTCCCGGCTGCACAACTGTTGTAGTCTGGTTGGCCTACATTTTCGGTTTCGCATTTGGCACCCAGGGTTTGGGTATTGGTTCTTGGTTTGGCGCATATTTTTTTGCCTTCCAGACAGGTAAGAGTAGATTGGCAGTCATGATATTCTGGTTTAACATTGTCGAATCCCTGTAAACAGGTTTCTCCTTCCAGCCGCTTTTTCTCTCTTTCCGGCTCGCAAACGCCGCCACCATCCTGCAATTTAATACATTTTCCTTTGTTGTTGCTACAGGCAGGATTTAAGTCTGAACTATCATTTTTTGTTGGGTCGCATGATTTCCAGCAGTAGGCCAAAGAGCTATACTGGCTGATACCTACACAGATCAAATCGGTGGACTGGCAGTCGTGAAAATCCTCTTTTTCTGGATCATTTTGACTGCAAGTCTCGTTTAAGTTGCGATTATTTTCTCTGGGCAACTGGCAAACACCTGTGGTTTGGTCATTACTTAAGGGAGTGCATTCTCCGTATCCGACCCAGCAATCGTTATTGTGATTGTCGGTGGTTGATACGTTTTTGGCTGGATCGCAGATGTCAAGGCAGGAATTTTTTGCACCAATAGAGATACATTTTTGATCTTTACCGCAATCCAGATCTTTTTGGCATTCCATAAATTTTTTAATACATTTTTGATTGCCAAAACAAAATTCATCGCTTTTACATCCAGCACAACCACTGCCAACACTTATACAGATGTGGGTGTTCAAATCACAGATACCATTGGTACATTGGCTGTCCTGGGTGCAGGACCATTCACATCTTTTAGTGACCGTATTGCATCCCTTGTTGATCTCTGAGGCACAGTCCAGGTCTGATTGGCAGTCTTTAACAATGGGCTTGCAGGTATGTTTGGTCAAATCACATGAACTGTTAGGGCAATGAGCATCGCTGGCACAGCCCCACTCGCATTTTTTGGTGACCGTATTACATCCCTTTTTAAGAGCGCCCGCACAATCGGCATCGTTATTGCATTCCATACCAGTAGTACACTTATGGGAATAGATATCACATAAACCACTGGGACAGTGAGCATCAATTGTGCATTGCCATTCACAACTATTGGTGAGCAGGTTGCACCCCTTGTTTGTTTTGGTTGAGCAATCTCCATCTTTGGTGCACTCTTTTTGTTTGCCCACACATTTGTGAGCATAACGATCGCAGGTACCGTTTGGGCAGTGGGTGTCATTGGAGCACTCCAATTCGCAACGCCTGCTCATAAGATTGCATCCGGGTTTTTCTTCACCGGTACAGTCAGCATCGGTGTTGCATTGTTTTCCGGTCTGAGATTTACAAATACTATTCTCACATAATTGACCGGCCGGACAATCAGAGGGCTTGCTGCAGTAACCCACCGGCTTATCCTTACAACTACCCTGTTGGCAAAATTTTCCGCTGACGCAGTCGGCATCTGCTTCGCAAGTGCCAGAATCGGTTCCGGAAGGGCTTTCTTCACCGCAGCCAAAAGCGAAAAATAGCGTAAGAGTTAATAATAAAATTAAGGAATTAGCGGTCAGATTTTTATTAAATAACATTTGTACTCCTAAAAGTTAGAGAAGTCGAAATCTATATAGAACTATTAATCTAATGCAAAATAAGGTTCGATGTCAACACTTTAGTTAGTTCCCGGGCGGGATTGGGTGAAACAACTAGGCTTCATTTTACTTTCTCTAATTTTTCACCTTCACTTCTGGCTACCACAGCGCTACAACTGGCATCGCTCCAGACATTAACCGAGGTCCGGAACATATCCAGTATACGGTCAACCGCCAATATCAATCCCACCCCTTCCAATGGAAGGCCGGCCGCATTAAGGACTATGGATAGCATCACCAGTCCGGCGGAAGGGATGCCGGCGGCTCCAATGGAGGCCAAAAGAGCGGTCAGAACCACTACACCTTGCTGCAGAGGACCAAGTTCAACTCCATAAGCCTGGGCGATGAACATAGCAGCCACACATTCATACAGAGCGGTTCCATCCATGTTGACTGTGGCTCCTAGAGGAAGAACAAAGGAGGAAACCCGCCTGGATACTCCGGCTCCCTTTTGCAGGCAATCCATGGTTACCGGCAGGGTTGCGGAGGAGGAACTGGTGGAAAAGGCGGTTAAAAGCGCTGGTAGCAGGGCACGAAAATATTTTATCGGATTGATACGACCTATTACATATAATAATAAAGGTAAACTTATAAATGCATGGATAAGTAGTGATGAAAAAACCGTAACAACATAAAAAGCCAGGGGCCGGAAAACATCTAACCCGGCGGCGGCTGTGGTTCTAGCGATTAAGCCGAACACCCCCAGCGGAGCAAAAAGCATTACCAGGGAAGTAAGTTTCATCATAATCTTAAAAAGACCCTGCCAAAATTGCTCCACCACCGATACACTGCTATCCTCCTTTAATTGATTGATGAAAATACCAACCAGGAGACAAAAGAATATCAAAGGTAATATTTGTCCTTCTGCTGCCGCTGACAGCGGGTTTTCAGGGATAAGGCGCAGCAGGATATCCACCAAATCTGAGGTGGAACGTTTTCCCAACTCTTCTACCAATTCCCCGGTATCAGCGGTAAGTCCCAACAGTTTTTTAACCGGTTTACCATTTGAAAGTCCCGGATTTACCAGGTTGACCATAAATAGTCCGGTTAATATGGCGGCCAGGCTAGAGGCCATATAGTAAAAAAGGGTTTTCAACCCCATCCTGCCAAGGGAGCGCCCCTGGCCAGCGCCAGCAACACCGGTAATGATGGAAGAAGTAATTAGAGGAACTATTAACATTTTTAAGGCTCTTAAGAACAGATCACCTAAAAAATTATATAGGCTGTAAAGGTTGATCTGGCCAATGGTAGTGTCTTTTCCGGTAATCAGCCCGGCTACTATTCCAACCAACAGGGCGACCAGGATTTGCCAATGTAGTTTGATTTTAAATAATCGCATTATTTTTACTCTGGACAAAAAAGTTATTTTGATATTACTTTAAGGGCATGAACATGATCCAAACAGAACTAGCAGAACAAATATCTATTGCAGTTGAAAAAATTCCAACTGAAGAGTATCCGACTCCTGAGCAAGTAACTCCGCTTTTGGAATCTCTATGTCAACTGCTGCAAGTTATTTTGGACTGTTATATCGATATCCTGATAACGCCACCTTCCCAAATTGACGCTAAAGTCGCCACTGACCATTTTAACCAAATCATAACTATTTTCAACCTCTTTGATCAAGGATTTAGAAATCAACTATTATTAGAAAGTATAATTTTTGCCCACAACCTGATATTGCCGCCCCTTTCCCAAAAGCATAAAAAGCAAATCGATGTTCAGGCTCTAGCCAAATCCTATCAAAAGTTTGCCGATTTTTTTGACAATTACCGGCGCATCATTACCAGGCTTTCTACGTTAGGGGGAAAATTATCGGTCCAGGAGAGCCAGGTATTGACCGGCGTGTATCAAGCCTTGGGGTATTCTCTGCCTTTAATTTCTGTGAATGCTCTCAAATTCCAACTTAATTTGAAAGTGCTAAAGACCAAGAACGATACTGAGGGCTGTCCCCTTAACCTTGGTGATGGCCGGTTTTCCCTAAACGATCTCTTTCTAAAGCAATATAACTGGTGTGTAGGGATGGTCTCTTTTATTTCCAGGCACCATTACCGCAAGAAATACCGAATCGTGGCTACTGATGCTTTGCGCACAATAATGGAGTATAATTCCAAACCTAAAGCAGATATAGAAGAGTTCCAGCGTCAGGTGGATTCGGTGGTGGAGATGGCTCAGACGGTTGATTTGGTTAAGACTAAATATTTGTTAGCCGAAGTGGAGAGTAGTTTTTCCTCCAATAGTGACGGATAATATTAGTCATACCTCAGGCTTACTTACGGGCTATTTTCCTGGCCATGTTCCTTCCTAAAATTGTCTGGATTCAGGTTATGTTTTTTAGCCAGTTTGTATAAGTTGACCCGGTTTATGCCGGCCATGGCTGCTGCTTTGGCCATGTTCCCATCATACTCAGCCAGAAGTTGTTCCAAATATTGCCGTTCAAAATTTTGCAGATAATGTTGCCGCAGCGACTTGTAATCATCCTGAAAAATATCTATATGGTTTAAAATATCTGACTTCCCAGTATTGGAAGCTAAATTGTCATTATCTATAGTATCTAGCCCCGATTTTTTCAGCGCTTCTTTTATAGGGGCAGAGATATGCTGGGGTAGGATATTTATTTGAATCTTTTCATTATCTTCCAGGATAACCGCCTGCTCGATAATATTTTTCAACTCCCTAACATTGCCGGGAAAATCGTAGTTGATCAAGGCGTTTAAGGAGTCGGAGGAGATATCGATTATCTTTTTACCATATTCCCGGTTGCTTTGTTCAATAAAGGACTTGATCATACCGGGGATGGAATCGCGGTAACTGCGCAAAGGCGGTAGGAATATGGGCACCACATGGAGACGGTAGTAAAGGTCTTCTCGGAAAGATCCTTTTTTAATCATATCTTCCAGGTTTCTGCTGGTTGCAGCAATAACCCTTACATCCACCACCTGGGATAATTCATTACTGCCGATTTTCATTATTTCACCAGTCTGGAGTACCCGGAGCAATTTTACTTGTAAGGGCAGCGAGAGATCACCGATTTCATCTAAAAAAATGGTTCCCTTCTCCGCTTTTTCAAATTCACCGATCCGGTCGTAAGTGGCGCCGGTAAAGGCGCCCTTGACGTGACCGAAGAAGGTGCTTTCCAGTAATTGCTCCGGTATAGCGGCGCAATTGACCACCACAAAAGGGTTGTGTTTCCTGGGACTATTAAAATGGGTGGAGTGAGCCACCAGTTCTTTGCCGGTGCCGCTCTCGCCTCTAAGCATAACGGTAGCGTTGGTGGCTGCCGATTTTTCTACCCTCCGCTCCACCTCTTGCCACTCCTGAGAGAGCCCCCTGATCAAAATGGGTTGCACCCCCTTCTTTTTAGTCTCCTCGTAAAGTTGAGCCCGGCGAACAAACATGGTTACATTTTGAGCTAAATCCAGAAGCAGGTGACGGTCAGCTTCCACAAAAGCGTTTCTCCTCACCGATTCCACTATTATAACCCCGATGCATCTGTCCTGAAAGGAGATTGGAACACCCAGGGATGATTTAATCTCTTTAAACAGAGGCACGTAATTGGGGTCTTTAGTGGCATCAAGGGTCATATAGGCTTTATTATTATCAAAAATCCAGTAACAGAGTCCCGATGGCCGGTCTTTACGCCGGTAAAATCTGCGGGTGGTGATCCCATTTTTTGATATCACGCTCCCTTTTATGGCCTCCTGGTAGATGAGTAGATCACTGGTCTCTTCGTCCACCATTAAAATCGCCCCGTTTTTGGTGTTCGTACGGGAGAGGGCCAACCGGAGAATTTTTCCCAAAAGTCCGCTCATTTCAGAAATATCCAAATCTTCATCAAAGGCGGATACTTCCCGTTTTACATCCCAAACCCAGGAAAGTTCCTTGGCTCTTTTTTCACTGCGTTTGCGGCTTTTGAGCAGGTTGATGACATTTTTTACCATCAACCTGAGCAGGTCGATATCAGCAGATGGTTTTTGGGCCTGTTTAGATTCCAAAATAACAATAATCTCGTCACCTATATCTAGATGCTCCCGATAAGAGAGTAGAGATTTACTGTCAGGAAAGTAGAATGTTTCTCCCGGTTCGGTTTGTTTCTGGAGAGAAAGGTGATCCAGGAATTGAGGCCTGTCCTTTTGAAGCACCAGGTTAGTTATAGGCTTTTCAAAGAAAGACTCTGTATCAGACTCTGTCCAATGGTTATTGGGTTCCAACCCGACAATGGCCTTGATTTCAATTATCTTTTTTGCCGGGTTGGCAAAGGTGAAAATACCCTGTTCACAGCCAAAATAGCGGCTGCTTTCTTGCAAGAATACCTGACAGGCTCCGTCTAATCCAGAGGAAGCGATGATTTTAACCAGAAACTGGTAAAGAAAGTCAGTCATAATTCAAGATACTTCAAGGTAAAGTACACTAGGCCAGGTTAATAATAAAAGATTTGCCGGCATACTGTCCCTCTATATCCAACTCCTCTTCGATCCTTAACAAGCGGTTATACTTGGCAACCCGCTCGGAGCGGCAGAGAGAGCCGGTTTTAATTTGGCCGCAACCCACTGCTACTGCTAAATCGGCAATAGTAGTATCCTCAGTTTCACCGCTACGGTGGGATATAACCGAGGAGTAACCATGCATCCTGGCCAAAGCGATAGTATTCAGGGTTTCGGTAAGGGTACCGATTTGGTTCAGTTTAATCAAGATGGAATTGGCTGTTTTATTGTCAATTCCCTTTTGCAGGCGCAGGGGATTGGTAACAAACAAGTCATCTCCAACTAACTGCACTTTATTGCCTACCGATTCGGTTAATTGTCTCCATCCTTGCCAGTCGTCCTCGTCCATGGCGTCTTCGAGGGAGATGATAGGATATTTTTCAACCAGTTTGCTATAATAGGATACCATCTCGCTGGCATTCAATTCTTTGTTTTCCGAATTAAGCAAATATTTACTTTTCTCTTTATCATAAATTTCACTGGCCGCCACGTCCAGGGCAAAGTAAACATCTTTGCCCACCTGATAACCACTGTTTTGGATTGCCTCCGTGATCACGTCAAGGGCATGTTCATTGGAGTTAAGGTTTGGGGCAAAACCACCTTCATCACCAACCGCGGTGTTGAGCCCTTTGGCTTTTAAAACTTTTTTCAGGTGGTGAAAGATCTCCGCACCCATTTGCAAAGCCTGAGAGAAATTTTTGGCTCCAGCCGGCATTACCATGAATTCCTGGATATCCACGTTGTTATCAGCGTGGGCGCCGCCGTTTATGATATTCATCATTGGAGTAGGCAAAATTCTGGCATTGACTCCGCCAAGATAACGATAATAAGGCATTTCCATGATCTCAGCTGCTGCTTTTGACACGGCTAATGAGACAGCTAAAATAGCGTTGGCGCCGAGTTTTGACTTGTTGGGAGTGCCATCCAATTCTAGCATTCGCTGGTCGATCATTACCTGGCAGGTGGAGTCAAAACCGAGAATTTCCGGCGCGATTACCTGGTGGATATTTTCGATAGCTTTTTTAACCCCTTTGCCAAGATAGCGATCCTTGTCCCCATCCCGTAATTCAATTGCTTCGTGTTCGCCGGTAGAGGCGCCCGAAGGCACTGCTGCCCGGCCGACTATACCTGAGTCCAAGGTTACTTCGCACTCTACAGTGGGATTGCCGCGGCTGTCCAATACTTCTCTGGCATGGATATCAATAATTTCAGTCATTAGAAACTCCTTTCTGGTGGTGGTCAATTGATAGGTCTATTATTATGTAATGAGCTTTTAGTCAATGGAAAAGTGCACAATTTTAATAACAAAAAGAATTCCCGGGATTTCAATACCGGATT
>CAZTWC010000042.1:0-18861 GCA_964617105.1 uncultured Myxococcia bacterium | reverse complement strand
CCAACCAGAATCCCCTGGCCCAGATGAACAAAGTGAAACTCAGTCATGATGCGGTAATGAAAATCGAAGGAATAAACCGTTATATTGTCCCGGATTTACCCTTAAAGACCTTTGAATGCTCACAGGTATCTGATGGCTATGCCGCAGTTCTTCTCTGCAATGAAAAGGGGCTCAAGAAATTATCGGTAAGTCCCGACCGGATAGTGGAAATTGGTGGTTTTAGCCAGAGGACAGATCCTCTCAACAGTGCTAACCGTACCGATACCCTTAAACCTACCGGGGCTTACGGAGCAATAGATGCCGCTTACAAGATGGCGGGTATTGGGCCGGATAATATATCAGTTGCTGAAGTCCATGATTGTTTCAGCGTTATGGGAGCCATGTCCGCTGAAATAATAGGTAAAGCCTCCTATGGCCAGGGCGCTAAATATTTTGTTGAGGGCAAAGCCTCTGTAGGTGGGGAATGTCCAATTAATACCTCTGGCGGACTTATTGCCAAAGGTCATCCCGTTGGCGCCACTGGAGTAGCTATGGTAGGATGGTCTTACAACCAAATAGTGGGTGATGTGCCAGAAGCATTACAGGTGAAAAATATTGACCATGCCGTGACTTTTAATATTGGTGGACCTATTTGTGCTAGTGTAGTTTTCGCCCTAAGAGGCAAACAATAGGGAAGAATTCGGATGCATCTTCACCAGCGTTGTTGCAGGGAATAAAATTGTCCTCGGCGTATTATTCATACGACTGCCGCATCCAGAATTAATTCTTTCTCCGAAGAAACTTATAGACTACTATAAATAGTAATCCCATTATTGTGATTATCAGGCCTATGATAAAACTCAGGGGCCGGTAGTATAGTTCCAATTTGTAGGAGCCGGCTGGCAGGTGGGCCATGATTAAGCCCTTTTTAGATTCTACTTTTATCCCCTCCAGGCTGCTGTTGTCTATAGTTGCTTTCCAGCCCTGATGATAATTTTGGTTAATTAGCAGACAGAGGGGCTGGGTAAGTTTTTCTACTTTAAATATTTGCCGGTTGGGGCTAAATAGCAATTGCTGCACCTCATTGCCATCCACTTTAGCCATAAAACTTCCATCATTACAGTTGGAGAAATAGTATTCTCCGCGATAATTTTTGTATAAGCGGTTGTTCCAGTTTTTAGCTGGTATCGCCTTTATTGGTAATTTTAGTCTTTCGTAGCAATTTACTGAGCCTCGGTTTAGCAAAAAGTTGTCGTACATGTGACTATACTGGTAAAAAGTTTTAAACCGTTTCTTCTGGCGTACTTGAATAAAGTTCTGACCCGCTTTGTCCTCTGGTGATGGTGGGGCAATGGTAAAAGCCCTGGTAAGGGATACCTGATTGACCATCAAGAGGTCCACAAAAATAAAAGCCGTCAGCAGGGGTAAAAGAATTGGGATAACTTTATTCCCTTTTTTTTGACCGTAACTGCCAATTTTGGTCAATAAAAGAGCGCCGAATATGCCCCCTATCAATAAGCAATATATCGACATCCGGTAGGGTGAGCGGAGATTTTCCAAAAGCGGCATCGATTTAAGTAAGGGCCAGAAATAGAACCCTGATCCCAGGGTGATCAACAAGAAGAAAATAAATATTATTGCTTCTTTCCACAATCGCCGTAAATTAAGGAGCAAGCCCCCGATTATTATCACAAAAGGGAGGGGGCCGATGTAGGCTCCATATTCCCACCAACGCCATTTTTGACCGGTCAACTGGTGGGAGCGTAAATCTTGGGCTCGGCTGAAGAGAGCCTTGTAAAGAACTTCGAAACCCGGAGATGAGCTGTCGCTGACCGGTTTACCGTAGGCTAGCACCATTTCGATCATGGGTATCAGTTTAACTGCAGTAAAAATAAAGGTGATAAGTCCCAAAACTGCCAGTTTTACCAGGGCAGGAAGCCAATTTTTTCCCAAAGCCTCTAAAAGGCACCACAGGGTGGCGCCTAAAACCGTAAAAATGAAATAGTAGATATTGCCGGTAAAAAAAATCAGGGCTAAAGAACCAGCCGCCCAAAAGATATGGAAAGATTTTTGCCGGGATAAATTCAGAAAAATAAAAACATAGGGGATAAAGGCCTGGGCAAACCAGATGGGGTGACCAGTGCCAATGTGTAAAGGGTAAACCGCTGACATCATAAATATCAGGGAAGGGAAAAAGGCCGCTGGCCCTCTGGCGCCATACTGGCGGCCCAGAAAATAAGCACCAGCCATACCGACAAACATATGAAGCAACACCAACAGTTTTACTCCCAGTAATTCACCAAAAAAGAGTAGCACCAGGAAAAAGGGGGAGAGAAAAAAACTTTGGGGATTAGCCAGCAAGGGATTGCCGCCGCAATAATAGGGGTTCCAGAGGGGAAATTGGAGATGATTGAGCAGGGTTTTTCGGGCCACCGCATAATTAAAAAGATAATAGTCCCAGTCGTTAATACCCCAAAATCCCCAATTGACAAAAAGGGGAAGGCAAAAAATAATACTGGCCAGGCCCAATAATAGTAGAGGCGTTAGGTGACGATTTTTAATTACCAGATCTCCTTTTTCTGAGCAGCAACCACAATAATCCCAAAGGTAAAAGCAGTATAATATTGACCACCGGGATTTTGCCTTTAGCAGTTGTTGGAAAAAATTGGCACCCGCCAAGGCCAATATGAGTGTTGTGATTGCTATCTGTTTGGCCGATTTGCACGAAAGTTACCCCATCTTGACAGGGTATGGAACCAGGATTCTCTTGGTCATAGATTGCACATATACCATCTATATCATCCTGATGCAGGTCCCGTTTTTTGGTCTCGCAAGCGATGGCTCCACTGTACATAGTGGCATCGGTTATAGGTACATGATCAAGGCCTAAAAAATGACCGATCTCATGGGTTACGGTATTTTGCAGGTCGTAGCCTCCCTGGCAATTTGTGCCAGTTTGGTGGTGGGCAAAACTGAAGTGCTGGGAGTTTAACTCGATATCTACATCCCAAATTTCGCCGTTGGAGGGATTGAACGAAGCAGTGGTCATGGCCAGGGCCGCCGCCTGATATGGCCAACCATTACTAATATTGGAGACGGTATTTTGATTATCACCGTCAGCATATTTTTTTGTACTGCGGCCCTGATAGGTAAGAGATAAGTTTGCACATGGGATGTTTTGCCAGGTTTCAAATGAATCTTGAATAATCTTGACAGATTTATGATCTTCTATTTTGGCAAAATTGGTAGGGCCGATTTGGAAGGAGAGATCTTTTATAGACCAGTAAAGGTTGGTATTACTGGCAGAAGATACCCTGGTTAAGACGTAGGCCAGACCGCTTTTGCCGACCATTAGATTCAAAACTACCCACATGGCCAAAGAAAAGGTGAAAATTAAGATTCTGTTTTGCATAACTGCCAGCCACCTATTTTGGTGGGATATCCTGTTGATTTAAGGGGTCACTACCTTTTACCACTTCCGCCAGGTTGCTATACCCATCGTCATCATCATCGGGCAGGTTCTGGGGAAAATCCTCTTCCGCCAGAGTTATCTGGTTGTTATTTTGGGTCAAGTTCACCACCTTTTCCACCTTTAACAGGAGCAATTCTTGTTCAGGTAAGCCCTTGGTCATCATGGAAAAGAGAGTGATAATGAAATTATAGGTCCCCTCCTCGATATTGGTGGCGGCAAAAGAGGCCATTCCGTCCGATTTTAACAGCACATTTTGATTAAATATGGTTTCCAGGTCATCCTGGCGAATGACTAGAAGACGGCAATATATTTTATCTGCCGGGATTAATCCGGTTTGATTTAAGCCCACTTTAAGGTGAAAAGAACTCAGGTGGGAGTCAACCTGGACATCGTTACAGCCAGCCCAAAAGTTGGCTACAATCAACAACCATAAAAAAGCGAAAAACAGTTTGGCCGATCTTTGCATCTTGGTCTCTATTTCTGTAAAAGATGGGAGGGGATGGCAAAATTTAACTGGAAGGAAGTGGTTTTTTTCTGGGGGCTGCTATCTTTTAGCACCAGGTAGGAGCCAACTCCGCCGGCCACCACTGCACCAGTGGCGGTCCAGACCCACCAGTTTGAATACCAGGGCAAAGGTTCTCCGGCAGTAACAGCCATAGTTTCACTTACTTGAGGTGAGATTGGCGGGAGTAGTGGCGTCATTTCAGCGATTGTGGGCGCTATTGCCGATGAGATAGGACGAGCGTGTTTAGATGAGGATAGGACTATATTTTCCAGCCGTTGTAATGATTGGGCAAATTCCGTTTTAAAATTATCAAAGGGACCGGCAACTTTTTTCCGTAGGGTTACGGTTTCACCGTACTGCCCCTTTAAAAACGCTACCACAATGTTAATGGTATATTGGCGGCCGTATTTCTCAGTGGAGTTGATAACCAGGATATCCATCTGTTTATCACGGCATTGGCCCTTTATACATTCAGGATTAAAGGTGCAGTATTGAATAGCGGCCGCATAATCTTCCCCTAAATATTTTTTCACTGCAGCAGGAGTAAAAAATTCAAATCCTGTAATTTTTTGCAACCGCTGCTCTATCATTTGCTCCATCTCCTGCCGTTCATCTTTGGGTAGGGCACTGGATTGAAAACTGAGATATCCCAGCCGCTCATTTGCCTGGACATTGCCGCCAGGGATAAGAAATATACTGATAATAAAAGTGACCAGAGCGATGAGCACAACAATTTTTGTCTTTTTACTTAGTATGCTCAAAATGACCTCCTATGGTTATTGGCTATTTACTTGGCAATATCAACTGTAATTGAACCATTAAAAAGACCATCACTTGGAAAGCCGGTAATATCGCCATTTGCATCTTTGGTTACAGGACTATAATAAAAATTGGGACTAAAATGAGAGCCAGGCTGACAATTATTATTGGAATTTTTATACGAGGTTTCTCCGGATAAGCCGGTTATTGGTATACTATTCACATAGAAGATAGATCCTGAATAATCGCGGTAAACGTTTCGTTGAAATGCCGTATCAAACAAATAGGCATTACCTGTACAGTCGGTTGAATTATAGTATATTGCTTGGGCCATGATTTTATATTTCCCCAGAACAGTATTATAATAAATACTTGCCACATATTTTTTTGAAGTAATCACCTGTAATTGAAGGTCAATATTGACTTGATTTATGTTTGCGATTTTCGGGATTATAGATACAGACATCACAACATCCGCCTAATTCACAAAGTCCAAGGGGACGCAAACAGGTTCCATCATAATCCTGGGGCATATTTTCGTAAACATTTATTAGCGCCTTGCTGTGGACAGATCTTGTTTGGTCTGGTTTTTTTTTCATGGTAATGATCCATTGCGGCTATAAGTAGATTTTTAAATCACTTAAAAATTAACATAGGTCGCTTTATATATCAACTTTTAGCAATCCATTTTCTGGTCATTTAAGGCCCCAGATATTTTATCTCCCCAGGTAAATGACCGCAAAACTTTGAACTGTGGATTTGTTCACTCGGCTTTCTTCTCAACATAAATCAGCCCCCGTGACTTTAAAATAGGAATATTCCCTTACTGACAAAAAAAGATAATTAAAGCACTTGTTAATTTTGCCAAATTGCCATATTCTAATTTTAATGAAATGCAAAATTAACAAAAATCGTGAAGATTACAAACAACAGGCACGTATTCATAAAGCCCTGGCAAACGAGGCTCGTTTAATGATCGTGGACTGCCTTCGTGATTGTGAATGCTCAGTAGGTGAATTAGCCAAAACTGTTAAATTGGATATGTCTACGGTATCAAAGCACCTCTCAGTTTTGCTTTCTGTAGGTATTGTGGATAATCGTAAAGAAGGCAACATCGTCAACTATCGTTTGCTTACACCATGTGTTTTGGATATGTTTACATGTACTAACAAAGTTTTAAAACATTCATAAATTATATTTTTTTCAATAAGTAATTGGCTATTTTGGCAATCAGCCAATGAGTGATGTTCGAAATGGGAGAACTACTAAATGAAGCAATCAAAAGGAATTATTAGTAAACTATCATTTCTTGATCGTTATCTTACCCTTTGGATATTTTTAGCAATGGCACTTGGTGTAGGAGGAGGATATTTATTTCCAGGAATAGTGCCATTTTTTAATAAATTTAGTATAGGAACTACATCCATACCCATTGCCTTTGGATTGATACTGATGATGTATCCTCCTCTAGCAAAAGTTAAATATGAAGAAATGGGTCCTGTTTTTAAAAATTTCAAAGTATTGAGTCTGTCATTGGTACAAAATTGGATAGTTGGACCTATTCTGATGTTTGTGCTGGCTTTGCTGTTTCTAAAAGACAGGCCAGAATATATGGTAGGCCTTATAATGATCGGATTGGCCCGTTGTATTGCCATGGTCATTGTTTGGAATGATTTGGCTAAAGGTGATACAGAATACTGTGCTGGCCTGGTGGCTTTCAATTCTATCTTTCAGGTATTGTTTTTTTCTGTTTATGCTTATATCTTTATAACAGTATTGCCCCCATTGTTTGGGCTAACAGGTATTTCTGTTAATATTACCATTAGCCAAATCGCCAAAAGTGTATTTATTTATCTAGGAATTCCCTTTATCGCCGGTATCGTCACCCGGTTTTCGCTCATAAAATTAAAAAATAAAGAATGGTACCATACTAGATTCATCCCTAAAATAAGTCCAATTACACTTATTGCCTTACTTTTTACCATTGTTGTAATGTTTTCCCTTAAGGGCGAAACAATTGTTCAACTTCCTTTTGATGTTATTCGTATAGCCATCCCGCTTCTAGTTTATTTTGTTTTAATGTTCTTCATCTCTTTTTTTATGAGTAAGAAAATAGGTGCGTCCTATGGTCAGGCAACAACTCTCTCCTTTACAGCAGCATCAAACAATTTTGAACTAGCCATTGCTGTGACAGTGGTCACTTTTGGAATACATCATGGCGCAGCCTTTGCTGCTGTAATTGGACCTTTAGTTGAGGTGCCGGTTTTAATCGGATTGGTAAATGTGGCTTTGTGGCTGGGAGGTAAATACTTTTCAAATACAAATAAGAACGAGTGAATTACAAAAACGTTTAAAACTTTTTTTCGCATATTATCAGGAAATAAGTAATTGAAAGAATGGAAGAAATTTGCCTGGTTGGTTGGAATTTTCCTTATGGCATACTCTCTGCCGTTAGGAAGCGCAAAAGTCCAAAATGCCATTCTTGAGGCCTTTCGTTTACTGCAATGGTACGCAATCCACCACACATTAGCCTGCGTCGTATCGGCTATGTTCATTGCTGGTGCTATTTCGACATTTATGTCCAAGTCTTCAGTAATGCGCTATCTTGGTCCGCATTCCAACCGAATATTGGCTTATTCAGTTGCGTCCGGGGCTTATCCCAGAGCAAACGGTTGCTACTGTTGTCGGCGGCAATAGCATAATATCAAATTTCTTGGCCTCATTTGTTGGGATGATCTGGTACTTTGCAACACTAACTGAAATACCAATAGTAGAGATGTTAATGCGCCTGGGAATGGGCAAAGGTCCGGCATTATCACTACTACTTGCAGGACCAGCATTATCACTGCCAAGTATTTTAGTCATCTATAAGGTTTTTGGCACCCAAAAAACCTTTGTATTCTGTGTATTAACGGTTGTAATGTCTACACTGGTTGGATTCCTATTTGGGATGATCATATAAGTAGTTTGACATTGAAAATTAAAACGAGAGGAATTGTCCATGATAAAAGTTGAAATTTTAGGCACAGGTTGTATGAAATGTAATAAATTATTTAATTTAACCAAGCAAGTGGTGGAAGAAAACAAAATTGAGGCTGAGGTCATTAAGGTCAATGATATTCAAAAAATTATTGAGCGAGGTGTGATGATTACTCCTGGGCTGGTAATAAATGGTGAAATAAAAAGTGTGGGTAAAATACCTTCATTACAAGATTTAAAAAAAATGATTATATCTTGATAACTTTTTAATAATATTTAAAATATCAACGAGAAAGTAATGATGAAAAATTATTTATATATCACTCTATGTTTATGGATAACATTATTTGGAATGTCAATTTTTAATTGTAGTTGTAAAAAAACAGAGCCAGAAAAACAAAGTATTAGATCTGAAACAAAGTCCAAATTAGTTTTGAGATCCACGAATTTAAATGAGCCTGTGTCAGAAATTAAAAAAGTAAAAACTAACAGAACCGTTGTGTATTATTTTAATGGTGATTACCGATGCAGGACTTGTATCAATATGGAAAAATATGCTTTACAGGCACTTCAGCAAGGTTTTGAAAAAGAGATGACCAACGGCGAATTGGAATGGAAACCAGTAAATTTTGATAAACCAGAAAGTAAACATTTTAAAAAAGATTATAATCTATATACAAAAGCGATTATTATTTCTGCATATAATGAAGGGAAAGAGATAAGATGGAAAAATTGTGATAAAATATGGGACCTTGTTAATGATCCTAAGCAGTATATTCAATATGTACAAAATGAAATACAAAGTTTTTTGAAAGGTAAATAGTGGAGGAATTTTCTCTGGCAACATTTAGCGCATTATGGCTTGGAATTTTAACATCTATAAGTCCCTGCCCCCTTGCCACTAATATCACTGCTGTTTCCTATATAGGAAAACAGGTCGATAAACCGCAGACTGCCATGATTAATGGTTTATTATATACCTTAGGCAGGACTTTTGTTTACTTCGCAATTGCGGTAATAATATTACAAGGATTATCGTCAATTCCTGCCATTGCTAATTTTCTTCAGGACCACATCAATAAATTACTAGGACCTATCTTGATTATAACGGGTTTGTTAATACTGAAAATTTTTCAATGGTCTTTGCCTGAATCATCAAAAATATCGCATTATGCACAGCAAATTGCGGCAAAGATGGGTTTTTCTGGATCATTTTTTCTGGGATGTATATTCGCACTGTCCTTTTGTCCCGTTTCAGCGGCGTTATTCTTTGGCAGCCTTATACCTCTAGCACTTAAATTTCAGTCAATATTTATTATGCCCTCTCTTTATGGGATTGGGACTGCTCTGCCAGTTGTTATTTTTGCCATAGTGCTTGTCTTTTCTGCTAATCGTATTTCTCGTATTTTTAATTTTATCACTGGATTGGAAAAATGGACTCGTTGTGTAACAGCAGTAATATTTATTGTAGTTGGCATTTACTATACTATAAAATTTCTCTTTAAACTGGTTTGAAAACATAAATTGTTTGAGCCTATTAACTCATCATTTTCTAATATCATCCTTCACAGACCTTCTCCTACCGATTTTGAAAGGCCGGAGGTCAAACCACTGGCTGAGACCTTGAAACTGGAAGGCGAAATAGAAATAGTAAAAAAATTTAAGGAGTAGATGTTTTGACGGGGCAAGGGGGGATTTATTTTGTTTTTAATGGCAATATAACTTTGATATGGGTTCCCTGGTTGAGTTCACTTTCGATTTCCAGAAATCCTCCATAAAAATCTATAGCATCTTTAACAATGGACAAACCTAAACCGGTGCCGGGGATCTTTTTTATGTTTTGACAACGGTAATACCGCTCAAATATTCGGGGGATTTCATGCTTGGGAATTCCAATTCCCCGATCCCGCACACTTAAACTAATACGATTATTTTTGCAGGAAAGATGCAGATATACCGGGTCGGTTGGTTGAGAATATTTAATACTATTGGACAGTAAATTTCTCAAAATACACTGCAGTAATCGCCTATCAAAAAATATGTGTTCCTGTGGTCCGGAAAAGGTAAACACCAGGCTCTTGGTAAAGTGCAATCCATTTAGTTCCTTAATAATGGATTCACAGAACTCGCGGATATTTTCTTTCTCTGGCTGAAGATGTAATTTTCCTTCATCCATCTGGTTCTCTAAAACAAAACTATCCATTAAATAGGCTATATTGTTAATATGTGAGTTTATTGTTTTATGATGCTGGTCAATCTGATCGGGTGTCATCTTTTCCTGAAAATGGCGCAGTATATCAACAGCAGTTAAGACCGTTGTTAGTTGGTTACGGAAGTCATGAAAAATATCGGCAACTATTTTCTTTGCTTCTGCACTTGCATTAATATTATCTCTTTGAGTATTATCTTTTTGAGTTAAATGCGCCATTTTTAAAAATCCCCTAATTCTCAATTCCCAAGACATAAATGGTCCGGCCGGCTGAAACTACTAACTTACAATTTTGACTGCTGAATTAAAGCACTTCTCCCTTTATAAACTATTAATCCCGTAGAGACCCAAAGTGTGAACCCTAAAATTAAAATATTTCTTTTCACAATATTTTCTTTAGTGCTCGCTTTAGGATATGATTGTGAATTCTATAGAGGTTTGATTGATTATTTTTAATATTTCATTTATATTGAATGCTCTATATTAGAAATTTGATCTGCCCAATAGAATAATATTTTCATCCATTTAAAAATAAATTGAAAAAATGGTTCTCACTTTACCCTTCACCGGGATTAATATAGATAAGACAGATAAGAAAAACTTATCCGCAACTTCGCCGGATCCAATAAAGGTACTTGAAGATTTACACCAGAAATATTCAGGTGTGATCTTTTATAAATGTAAGAACTTTTTGACCGACGGGGAGGAGGCTAAAGATGCCGTGCAGGAGACTTTCTTGTCTGCGTACAAAGCCCTGGATCGTTTTGATAAAAAGCATACTTATTTAGCCTGGCTTTACCAAATTGCCACTAATGTATGCTTAAAAATTTTAAGAAAAAGGAAACGAGGCAAAAAAGCAATAAATTTAACCCGCAATGCCGAGTTATCATTTTCCCCTCAGGAAGAGGGAAAAATAATGGCCAGGGAAATAATTGAAACTGTTGTCAATGAACTTGATGAAAGGGAACAGGTTATTTTTGTATCTTATTTTATTGATGGCCTAAGTCAGGGACAGATAGCAGAAAATTTGGGGATTTCAAGGCGGACAGTGGTTAAAAAAGTAAAACAATTACGCCTGAAAGCACTAAAATTAAAGGTTTTTTAATGGACAAATGCCCAAAACAATTTGCCTTAGTGCAGTATTATCTAAAAGAGTTGCCAGAAGAGGAAACCCTTGCTCTAAAAGAACATTTGCAGGAATGCTCTGCCTGTCAAAAGATTTTAGGCCAAATTGAATCAACGGCTGCAGATTACAACTCTATTCGTGAAGATTCTTTTGCCAGATTGAAGGCCCAAATTAAGACAATGCCTCATTCTCCCAAGGTAACCTTCTTGCGGCGATTATTCCCTAAACAGGCTAAACCCATTCTTATAGCCGCCTCCATCGCTTTCTTGGTGATTATAGGTTTTCTTGTTACCGGCTTGAACCATTCACCCGATTTTGCTGTTAACTACAAGGGAGATTTAGGGGTAAAAATTATTGTAAAAAGAGGGGATGAACAATTCTATGTTCAACCAGGACAGACTTTACGGGAAGGCGATGCCTTAAGATTTGTTATAACCTGTTCAACACCAGGATTTTTAAGCATATTTACTGTTTCTGCAGATGGTTCATCCAATTTTTTCTATCCTGAGTTGCCTCCAGAACTCGATCGCTACCCTTTGCGGATTGATACGGCGGGAGAAAATGTGCTGGAAGGTAGTGTCATTTTAGATAATTACACTGGCCCTGAAACTATAATCATATATTTTAGTTCTGAGAATTTTTCCCGGATTGAAGTTTACAAGAAACTGGTTAACCTGGCACAGCGAATTAATACATTTATTCATATCCCGCCCAATGATAATTTAAAAGGGAATCTGGTGTTAATTCCCATCATTAAAGAGAAACGCTATGACCGCTAGAATTTCGGCTATCCTGGCTGCTCTTATATTTTCTTGCCTTATTCTTTTTTATCCAGATTTTTCTTTAGCAGAAGTTAAAAAATACGCGATAGTTTTGGGTAATAATGAAGGGAAAAAAACGCAAAAAACTTTACAATACGCAGAAAGCGATGCTCAGAAATTTTTCTCAACCCTGGTAAAACTTGGAGGTTTTCCGGCTGAGAATTCCCATCTTTTTTTGGGGGCTTCAGCCTCAGAAATATGGTCAGTCATCTTCAAAATAGAGGAAAACCTAAAGGCTGATGGACAAAATGGCATTAAATCTTTATTTGTTTTCTATTTTTCCGGTCATGCCGATGGTTATCACCTGGAATTGGGACGTACTAGTCTCGATTTTAGATATCTATCAAATTTCTTGAAGACATCTGGCGCCAATGTCCGCCTCGCCATCATCGACTCCTGCCATAGCGGCAAATTGGTAGCAAACAAAGGGGGACGCCGCGGACCAGGATACAACATATCCATTAACGAACAGTTATCTTCTTCCGGATATGCTATCATCACCTCCAGTGCCCATAATGAATTGAGCCAAGAGTCAGAAGAGGTGAGAGGCTCCTTTTTTACCCACTATTTAGTATCTGCCCTGCATGGGGCTGCAGATAATTCCAAAGACGGAAAAGTAACCCTTTCCGAAGCCTATAAACACGCATATAACAAGACAGTGATTCACACCAGCGCTCTTTCAACCGGAATACAGCACCCTATGTACAAATTCCGTATCAAGGGGCATGGGGATATCATTTTAACCAACCTGGATAAAAGCCAATCATATCTGAAATTTAAGGGAGAACACCATGGGCGGCTCCTGCTATTAAACCATAAAGCTGACACTATGGTGGCCGAGATCGCAGTTAAGCCTCAAAAAGCGATAGTCCTGGCCTTGCCTGCTGGCAATTACCGGGCCAATCTTTTAGCCTTGGGTCAGACCAAACGGCTCCAGTTCTCGGTGCCAAAAGTGGGTGGAATTACCCTGACTCAAAATGATTTCCAAGACTATACTCCCGAGCAAACCGTTGCCAAAGGGGGGCTTTTTCGCAAGAGATATACCCATCAGGTGGAGGGAGGCGCCCTTTTTAGAATTTGTCCACTCGACTATGAAACCCCTGCCTTTGGTTCAGCGTTGCGTTACCGGATAGATACTTTTGGCAACTGGCAACCTACCATGCGTCTCTTGGCAGCCTTCAGTTCAAACCCAAAGAACTCCCAAAAGCTATACGATTTAAGTGCTATGGCTGGAATCGGTTATGCTTTTGAAATATCATTTGGTGTGCTCCATGCCGATGCCTTACTGGGATACGACTACCTCTATCAGACCCTAAATCCGGTTGATAAAGATTCAGAGATTAACTCCACCACCGGTTGGTCATACATTGCAACTATCGGCTATTCTATGCCTTTGGGACCGGCCCTTCTCACCATTGAAGTTGGTGGTGGCGGCCGTGCCTTCAAAATGTCAGCCAAAGGCTGGCAGCACCGCTTTGACGGCCAGGCGGTGGTGAGTATCGGGACCCAATGGAGATAGTTCGAAACTAGCCACTACTATTCGGTCTGGAATAGGGCCTGGTTGCCAATTTCGGGCAACAGTTTCCGTCCGGTTATTCCCTGTCCTGCAATTTTTGTCATCCTCCCATAAAAATTATTTGACTTCTAATGCATTATATGACATATTGCCTTCAAATTTAAATTATATTATTTGTGAAATTATTTATAGGAGAGATTTTATGAAAATTTTAAAATTCACATTGATTTTTTGCATGATGATATCTTTATTATTTGCCTGTGGTGAAGAATCTGATAAGAAAGAATCCGTGGATGGAGGCGGAGCATCCTCAGACGTAGATGCCGGTAAAACCGATAGCGGAGAAGATACCAAGACTGATGGTGGCACCCAAGATGATGCCGGGACCGAAGATGCAGGTGAGACTGATGAGATAACTGATGCAGGTGAGACCGATGCAGTTACTGATGCAGGAACTGACAGCAGTGTGGACCCCAATGTGGTGGGTGAAGTTACCGTAGATCTGGATGCCAACAAAGTGAATGTCCGCACCAAAGAGTCTCTTCTGGGCAACCTGGCATCAGATGCGGCCAAAGAATATGCTGATGCCAAGATCGAGAAAGTGGACTTTGCCGTTACTGCAGGCGGTAACCTCCGTTTTGATCCTAACACCAGGCCCGATGGCATCTATAAGGCTGGAGAAATTACCAAGGATATACTGCAGAAAATATACAAATATAAAAATACCGCTGTAGTAGTTGAAGTAACCGGTGTTCAACTGAAAGAGATTTTTGAGCATTCTGTTGCCGGGCTTCCTCATACCGGTGTTGGTGACCCAGCGGGTGCTTTCCTTCAGGTTTCCAAAGGGGTTGAAATTCTTATCGACCTTGATAAAATAGGTGAAAAATTAGATGAAAATAATACCGAAATAGTTACCCCAGGAGAACGGATTGTTTCTATAAAACTGGATGGCAAAGAAATAAAGGCCGATACCACCACCTATAAAATATTGACTGATAATTACCGGGCTGGTGGAGGCGACAAGTTTGTTACCTTAAAAAAATTAGATGCTGCCAAGAAAAAAGATTCTACAGTCGATCTTATAGTTACTATGGAAGAGTATTTTCAGAAAAACACACCGGTGACACCTAAATTGGAAGGGCGAATAAAGTTTGTCACACCTTAGGGCACTATGCAGCATTAACCTCTATAATTAAAAATCTTTTTGCCACCCGTTATCATGGAACCTAAAAATGAAGCGGATATATTTTGAAGTAATAATTTGGATAGCAATTTTAGCCTTTGCGACTATCCGTTGCGGTGATGGTATAAAGGGCTGGAATATCTATACTGGCTGTTCTGGCCAGGGTGACAAAACTCTGGATTGCGGGGTTCTGGCCTATTTTCCTTTTAGCGGAAATGCTGAAAGTGAAGGTGATGAGATAATTAAGGGGGAAATATCCGGGACCCTGCCAACTAAAGACAGGTTTGGCCAGGATAATGGCGCTTTTCTCTTTTATCAACCCGATGACCTGATTGAGATTAACCATCCAACTATTTCTACCCTTCTGCCCAAACTGACAATTTCCGCCTGGATCTATATAAAGAGTTTTCCCAGAATTGAAAAGGTTATTATTAGTAAAGGGATTATACCGGGCTCATCTACAGAGTCATCTGCTGAAAATGGCGGTGATGCCTCACCTATTGATTATCAATTTTCCATCTCCTCAAAAAACAAAATCCGTCCCTATCTGCACAATGGCCAGGAACTAAAATGGCAAGACTGTAGTTCTGAGGTAAAGTCCCATACCTGGCATTTGGCGGTTTTCACCTATGACGGTATCAAAGTCAAATGCTATCTTGACGGAAGAGAGGATGGTGGATTTGAGTTTACAGGGGATATCCGGCACAGCCCAGAATCGAAAATCAGCATCGGTGTATCTCCAACCAAAGAGAATAATTTCAAGGGGATAATAGATGATATCCGGATCTACAACCGCGCCCTTATTCCGGATGAGATAAAGGCTCTTTTGAGAAAAGGGGGCCACTGGCTGCCAAGCAGATATGTAACCATCCGCCCAAAAACCTTTACCATGGGCAGCCCGGCTGATGAACCGGGGCGCTCGGAGAACGAAATTGAACATAAAGTGAAACTTACCTATAGTTATGAGATATTATCCACTGAGATATGGCAGAAAGAATTTCAGGAATTGATGGGATACAATCCCAGCCAGCAAAAAGATGATGGCGACTTTCGGCCGGTAGAAAATCTCAATTGGCACGAATCTCTGGCTTTTTGCAATGCCCTCTCTAAAAGTAAAGGCTATAAGGAGTGTTTTTTGTGCCAGGGAAGTAAACAGGAGGTGACCTGTAAATTAAAGCCCGAATATAGCCGGCCTCAAGATTGTCCCGGTTTTCGTTTGCCCACTGAGGCGGAATGGGAATATGCTGCCCGGGCCGGCAGCCAGGAGGCTTTTTGTAGTGGTGATATTACTCAACCCCACGCCGGCCACCTGGATCCGGTTTTGAATGAGATTGGCTGGTATGGTGAAAATTCCAGCGAAAAAACCATGCCCATAGCCCAAAAGAAGCCCAATGCCTGGGATCTCTACGATATGAGCGGCAATGTGCGGGAGTGGGTCTGGGATGATTGGGAAGGATATAAAGGAGATGTCACCGATCCTGCTGGCACCGACTCCTCCAAACCCTACTATCGGGTTTGCCGGGGAGGAGATTATAGAAGTGAAGCCTGGTTATGCCGCTCGGCATATCGTAATAGAAAACCTGCTGAAGATAGAAACCATAATATCGGATTTCGTCCGGCCCGTACTATTTCCAATGTTTTTGTTCCATTGAAAGCGGGTGAGTTTCTTTTTGGGGCTGCGGAAGATGATAATACCAAAAATACTATGCGTGAGGCAAAATCGAGTAAGGTGAGTTTAACTTTTGATTTTGAGATTCAATCTACCGAGGTTACCCAATCCCAGTTTAAAAAATTGATGAGTTATAATCCCAGCCATTTTCAAACCTGCGGTGATGATTGCCCAGTGGAGAATGTCAATTGGTATGAGGCTTTAGTTTATTGTAATGCTCTGTCCAAATCTAAAGGTTTAGATGAGTGTTTTGTCTGCGAAGGCCAAGGCAAGTCTACTAAAAATTGTAAATTGAAATCAACTTATGCCAAGCCGCAAAACTGTCCGGGCTATCGTCTGCCCACTGAGGCTGAATGGGAATATGCTATCCTTGCCAATACCCTGACTCCTTATTATAACGGCCCGCTAATAGATAGGGACTGTAATGATCCCAACCTGGATGAAATTGGCTGGTATTGCGGTAACTCCAGGGTGAACTATAAACCCTGTTATGACAATTGGGCCATCTTCGGATTATCCTGTACCGGGACTAACGGGGTGGGACTAAAAAAGCCCAATGCCTGGGGTCTTTATGATATGAGCGGAAATGTGTTTGAATGGACCTGGGATAGGTATGAGCATTATCATAGCAAGGACTTGAGTGGTTTGGTTGATCCGGTAGGAGCG
The DNA here is from genome assembly GCA_964617105.1 of uncultured Myxococcia bacterium. Classification (GTDB taxonomy): domain Bacteria; phylum CAZTWC01; class CAZTWC01; order CAZTWC01; family CAZTWC01; genus CAZTWC01. Next base: position 1,977 of record CAZTWC010000042.1, on the reverse strand, counting down.
GCTGAGGGTGATTATCGTACTTTCAAAGGCGGCTGTTGGAGACATACAGCTCATGAATGCCGGTCTTCCTTTCGCTATCATCCTTATGAAGGACACGCGATTTTCTCGCCGCTAAAAAATGAATTCCGCAGTTATCTTTTGGGTTTTCGCCCGGTTAGAACTATAAAATAATTTGCTATCAATTCATTTGGCTGTTTTTGATTTAATAATTTCAAATACTTTGAGTTTTTCGAGTGGTGTCTCAGTTTTCTTTAAAGCTATTCGGGCATAACGTTCTGCAAGGGTTTGTTCACCCAGAATAAGATAGGACTTATTATAATTAGGTCATTTTTGTTTCTGATAACTACGGTAGAAAGGGCATTTTTTGAATTTATCGTCTTCCCGGCAGTATATTTCCATATGTTGATAGAAGAAATCCTGGGTGAAATCTATATGGCGACACTCGCTTAAATATTTACATGCCAAACCAACTTTTTTACCTTGCATCTGTTTGATTTTCTGTTTTAACTTTATGTTATTATTGATCTCATGTATCAAATTCTTTTGTACTTTTTTAAAACCAACAAAATGGTTGATAAAACCCTTTAGTTCAATCGGATGAAACGGCTTTCGAAAAAAAATGGAAACTCCCAGATTGAAACACTGTTCCATCTCTTTGTCTTCTCCATGGCCGGTGAGGACTATCACAGAAGACAAATTATAGTCGGATGATTTAGCCCGCTTTAAAAATCCTATACCATTCATTATTGGCATATTGATATCGAGAATTGTGGTGGCAGGATTTTCTTTGCTGAACATATCCAGCCCTTCTTTGCCATTTTTAGCCCATAAAATGTTGTACGGTTCCCTCCTTAAAAGCAATTTGATCGATTCATAGATCATTTGTTCATCATCAATCAGCAATATTTTGGGCTTTTCCATTTTCTTTTCTCTTTTAACTATAATTCCTCAAAGCCTCAAGGACCTTTTCAGGCGTTATCGGTAAATCCTTAATCCGAATACCGATAGCATCATAAATTGCATTGCCAATGGCTGGCGCTACCCCGACCATGCCGGCTTCACCAACACCTTTCGCTCCAAATGGACCTTTCGGGTCGGGTTTATCTATAATAATAACAGTATTGGTTTTGGGCATATCCATGGAACCAGGCATTTTATAACTATCGTAGTTATCGGTGAGCACTTCGCCGGTTTTTTGGTCGATCAGATAATCCTCGGTGAGTGTATACCCGATCCCTTGCTGAATCGCTCCTTCGATTTGTCCCTCAACAGCATTCGGATTGATTGCTGTTCCACAATCGATGGCGGTGACAAATTTGAGGACGGACACTTCACCTGTTTCCGTATCGACTTCGACCTCGGCAAAATATGCGCCTGTGGGAGGAGAATTCCACTTGCTTTCCCATGAACACTGTCCAACGAAGTGTTTCGCATGTCCATGGAAATTGTATATTCCGTTGTTACATATATCTCCGATGGAAATAGATTTTGTAGGATCGCTTTTGGAATATATCAGCCGGCTTTTTATTTCCATATCATCTTGCGGATGATTGAGCATTTTGCTGGCATGGGCCAAGAGTTGATTCTTTGCCCGACGAGCCGAAAGGAGGGTGGCATTCCCGATGGCATAGGTTGATCGACTGGCGTCAGAACCATATTCGAACAAGGTTACATCGGTATCCCCGGTTACAATTTTGATATCGTCGATCTCAAGTCCTAGTTCCTGAGCAGCGATTTGGGTCAATGCACCCCAAATGTGTTGCCCAACCTGGGCCGGATGGACGATAAGATCGGCTGAACCATCTTCGTTGAATTTTATCACGGCATTGGAATGGTCGATATAAAGGGGGGCTGCTCCAGTACAGTGTCCCATTGTGGCCATGCCGACACCCCGCCTAATCCTTCCCTTGTTTTTGCTTTTGCCATGTTTTTTATGCCAGTCAATAGCTTTGGAACCTTCCGCAATACAATCCTTGA
>CAZTWC010000041.1:9391-18871 GCA_964617105.1 uncultured Myxococcia bacterium | reverse complement strand
AACAGGAGATTTCATCCTCCCCCTTTTTACACTCATCCGACATCTGGAACCTGGCTTCCCGGCGGATATTTTCCATCTCCTCCCGGCTCAATACCTGAAAAATCCCGGAGTTGATCACTACATCCCGCACTCTTTCGGTAATCGCATAAGCCTGGCTTTTACTTAACGGTTTTATCGGTTTTAGATCGGCAATCACCAGGGTTTCAGGCTTTTTGGCGGCCAGTGAGGGCAGAGCGAAGGAGAACAGGATCATCAACAAGGCTACCAGTGCCTTGGCAGAAAAAAATCGAAAATTAACCAGTCTCCAATGAGCATAAATAGGTTTCCATACGGAGAATAATCTGGTTGTGAATATTTTGAACCACTTGGTTGGTAAAAAGCAGGACTTAATCATATTATTGCTCTAAATTCATTATAAAAATTTGTATAACAAATTAACATAATTGGCATCTGTTGGCAATTTAAAAAAGCGACAAATATTGCTTCGCAAATTAACCTGAAATAAAAAGTAAACATTAACAATGACTTTGTCAAGAACAGAAGAATATAAATAATTGTTTTTAGTTTTCAGAAATATTAAAACCGGTCAATGAATTTATTTTGACTTTTCTTTTTATTTAAAGTAGAATGAATTCCGTATTAGTCTGACTAATCAGGAGGTTGTTCCGGCATGGTTGACTTTAAAAGGATATTAAACTTTGATTTGCCTTCGGGACAGAGTGCTTTTTTATGGGGTCCGCGCAAGACCGGCAAGTCCACATTTTTAAAGACTAACTTTCCTGAAAGTATCTATTTTGACTTTTTGAAAACCGATCTCTATTTTGAACTTTCCAAAAACCCATCGCTCTTTAGGGAACAAGTCCTGGCCAATCCTTCGGTAAAACTAAAGAAGCCTATAATTGTAGACGAAGTGCAAAAAATCCCCAGATTATTGGATGAAATTCACTGGTTAATTGAAAATAAAAAATTGAGTTTTATTTTGTGTGGTTCCAGTGCCAGAAAAGTAAAAAGAGGACAGGCCAATCTTTTGGGTGGGCGAGCCTGGCGAATGCAAATGTTTCCTTTAACTTGGAAAGAGATTGCTCCAATTGACCTATTAAAAGCCTTAAATAGAGGTCTCATACCTTCGCACTATCTTGATAAAAACTATTTGAGGACCCTGAAAGCATATCTGATTGATTATTTAAAAGAGGAGATCAGCCAGGAGGGTTTAGTCAGAAATGTTCCGGCTTTTTCCCGTTTTTTGGATTCTCTGGGATACAGCCACGGAGAACTTACCAACTATGTCAATATCGCCCGGGATTGTGGAGTCGATGCCAAAACTGTTAAAGCCTATTACCAGATCCTGGTAGATACCCTTTTGGGTCAGTTCATTGAGCCATTCAGTAAAATTAAAGGGAGACAGATAATTACTTCAACCCCAAAATTTTATCTTTTTGACGTCGGAGTAGCGGGATTTTTGACCAAAAGAAGATTGATCGAGGAGCGGGGTGAAGAATTTGGCAAGGCCTTTGAACACTTTATTTTGATGGAACTTTTGGCGCACCGGGCATATTCTGAACTCGATTATTCCATTCGGTTTTGGCGGACAAAAGGCGGAATAGAGGTTGATTTTATTCTCCAAAATGGTGAGGTGGCCATAGAAGTAAAGGGGAGTAGTAATATACTTAACAAACACCTGCGCCCTTTGAAAGTTTTTACAGAAGAACATAATCCCAAAAAAGCGATTTTAGTATGCAATGAAAAGTATATCCGCAAAGTTGGCCCAATAGATATCTTACCTTGGCCCGAATTTTTGGCCATGCTATGGAGTGGCGATTTGATCGGGTGATGATTTTTTAGGCCCTATTGCGCCCAGAGGGATTTTCCATTATTAAATAGTTCCCGTCCTAAAAGCGGTCGATAACCCTTTGCAACTCCGATACCATCTTTTTGGTGGGTTTTTTATTTCCTCTGATGGAGAGATAGAAATCTTGGTTTTTGCAATTGGCGCTATATTGACTTATGCAGTAAATATCAAAGGCTTCGGCTGCGCTCTGTTTACCTAGCAGAATATCAAAAAGCAAGGCTGGGGGGATATCGGTTTTATCAAGTAAAATGCGATAGTGCTTTAGACCGAGGCCCTGGTAACCGGCTTTCCAAAAGTGGGTATATTGCCGGCTCATGTCCAGCAGACTGCCCACCTTAAAATCAGTTACCTTATCCTGGCAAAGGTGCTCCATAACCATTTTTACCAGTTTAAACAGTTCCATTGCCTGAGGAAACCGGCCCTTGTAGTGATACTTATTCAAGTCACATCTCCATGCCGATTTTGAACATCAAGTTCAAGGTTTGTCCGCTAAAGGTGAATCCATCTGCCTGGGGAAGAAAATAGTGATGGCCCGATAAAGAAAATCCTATTGGCACGCGGATTAGACCGTCATAAGTGGAAAACAGGTAATAGATTTCAACTCCAGCCTGGGGTCCGTGGCCCCAGATATAGAGCGGTTGGTAAAGCGGGTGGTTAGGATTGGCCCGTTGTAAAAAATGAAGTTGATAACCGACCTTAAGATTTGTCCATACTCCCTGGCCCAGGGGGAGATGGTAGCCCAGGTCAAAACCGGGCGAGAAACAGAATATTTCGGTCCGCATCCCCTGGTGGTTAAATTGGGTGACATTCAGATTCAAATCAGCCATCAGCCGGTTGACCTGTAATCCTGCCCCCAATCCCAATGCAGCACTGTATTTAAAGGAATTGTCCATCCCGTTTAAAAGCAGGGAAGATCCCATTTGGGAGTAAAATCGAAAGCGAATTGGTTCAATATGGTGATATTGATCATGGTCAAATTGCAACGCCTTATCTACCAGCAGATGGGGGAGAGGCAAGTAGGGAAGTTTTTGGGTATAATGTTCGAGTTTTTGGGCCAGCGGGTCATTGGAGTTTTGTTCTAACCAGCGACCTAAATAATAGCGGGCGGTGCGGTTATACCCGATTATGGCCGTATAAAAGCCTATCAGCCATAAAAATTCACCACCCCGGTTTTCCGCCTCGATTTGTAATTCTTTTATCCGTTGAGCAAGTAAAGGATAATCGCGCCAGGCCTCTCTGACATTCCAGATTATCTGGCTGGTGATACCCGCAATTTCAATAGCTTTACGTATCTCAAAAGCGGCCAGTTTGTATTCACCGGTAGCCAGAAGAAAATTGCCGTGGAGGGCCAAAGCCAAAGGATAGTTGGGATAGAGTAGAATCGCGTTCTCATAGAATGGGCGTGCTTTATCAAACTGGTTCCGGGCAAAATAGTGGTTGGCGCCGGTAAGGAGTTGTACCGCTTCCGAGGCGGGTTGGGTTGGCCACTTTTTTTGCTGGTTTTCCGTGGGCGAGTTTTCCGCTCTTAACCCAGTGGATAAAAAGAGTAGTACCAAAAGCACCACCGGTACATATCTAGCCGGGCCGGTATATGTTTTTTTCTGCATATCTCGCCTCCACTAATGAGCATACCCCATTTGCCTCGCCTAAGCAAGCCAAAGGTTGGCTGGGCCTCTTCACCTTTCCCCCTATACAACAGCGCCATAAAGTGCTATTATGATAGGTCTTTCAACCATTAAGGATAACTTCTTGCTGAATCACATCTGGACAATTTGTTTGTTTCAACTGAGCCGTGCTCTAAAGAGTAAACGGGGATGGTTTTTCCTACTTCTTTTTAACACTATTCTACTAGCCGGTCTGGCTATCTTTTTTGAGGTATACGATGAGATCTATACCCAGGCAAAACATCTCGGTGTCAAGTCACTCCAGCCAACGGAAATCGAGGAACTTAAGCACCGTATCTTTGCCACAGGCGGCGCTTCGGAACAGATGGTGGAGTATTTACTCCAGATACCCCTGGGAGTGCTGCTTATCTTTTTCCTCTCCACCATGGTTTTGCCTTTGTTTGTCCTGCTTTTATCCCACAACCAGGTGAGCCAGGACATCCGGGATAAAGGTATCCGTTATCTGCTGCTGCGTACCTCCCGTCTCACCCTGATTCTAGGGAAATTTGCTGGAGAATTTCTGCTTTTGGGAGCCATCACTCTGACCGGATATTTCGCCTCTTTGCTCTATATTCTCTATAAGGCTGATATTTTTCCTATCGGAGATTATTCTTTATTTCTGCTTTCCCTGTTTAAATTCTGGTTGTTGACTTTGATCTACGGAGGCTGTTTTACCAGTTTAACTCTGCTGTTCTCTTGCCTGGTGAAAAAAAAGTTTTCGGTTATGGCGTTAGGCTTTATTTCCATTTTTGTACTCTGGATATTGGAAAGCAACGAAAGTTGGCAAATTCTATCTCCCTTTAGATATAAGACTGATTTTTATAGCCAGGAAATAGGAACCGTATGTATAGCGGCGGCAATACTAATAATCTTTACCGCTGTATTCATCTCTCTGAGCTATTTTATTTTTTCCAAGCGGGACGTGTAAAAACAGCACTACTATGACTTATGCAGTTGAAACTATAGGATTATGCCGTAATTATGGGGCAATTAAAGCGGTTGATTACCTTAACCTACAGGTGCCGGTTCAAGCAATTTTTGCGGTTATAGGCCCCAACGGGGCTGGCAAGACCACCCTCTTTTCCCTGCTGGCCGGTTTTATCAAACCCCATAAGGGCAGTATCGAGATTTTGGGCAAAAAAACGGCAGCATCCATCATAAAGACGGGTAAGATTGGAGCTCTCTGCCAGGATGCCGAACTTTATCCCGATTTTTCCCCCTTGACCTTGATGCGCATGTTGGGTCGCCTGCAAGGATTGAGGGACAGCCATTTAGAGCAACAGGTAGAAGATCGGTTACAAAGGGTGGGACTAACCGATAAAAAACGGGCTAAAATAGGCGGCCTCAGCCACGGTATGCGTAAGCGGTTGGCTATCGCCCAGGCTTTTTTGGGAGATCCGGAAATAATCTTGCTGGATGAACCCACCTCAGGGCTGGATCCCAGACACGCCCGGGAAGTAAAAGAACTTATCATCGATTTTTCCAGCCGCACAACCATGATAATCTCCTCTCATAACTTGACTGAAGTGGAAGAGTTGTGCAGTCATGCTCTGATTATAGACCAGGGCAGACAGATTTTTCAGGGTCCTATTGCCGAGATCACTGAGCAGGAAAAAGTGATCTGGTTAGTCCTGGATCTTGACGCCTTGCCCCCCCAATTAGAGAAGGAGATAGATCAAATAAAAGCCTGCCGTACCCAGTGGCAAGCAGATAAAAAACTGTTAAAACTTACCTTTACCCTTTCCAAAACCGAGGTAAATGAGCAGTTGCGGGAATTGATGCAAAAAATGCTTCTAATGAAGATCGACATAAGGGAGGTCAAGCGGGGACAAAGCCTGGAAGATAGTTTTTTAGATTCCCTCCAGAACCACAATACTTGAGTATAGTTATATCGAGATAGAAAAAGGAGTTATTGATGAGCGAAAGGACGAGAAGAGTTATCCCCTTTAAAGCCAAAGTGATAGAACCTATTTTTTTACCACCAAGGGATAAACGGGAAGAATTGATTACCAAAGCCGGCCTGAATGTGTTCCGGCTGGAATCTTCCGATGTTTACATCGATCTTTTAACCGATAGTGGAACTGGGGCCATCAGCATAAACCAGCAATCGCAAATGATGCTGGGCGATGAATCATACGCTGGTTCAAGGAGTTTTCGAAAACTGGAAAAACAGGTGCGGGAGATCTTTGATTTACCCTTGATCTTACCGGTCCACCAGGGACGGGCTGCAGAGCGGGTTTTAAACTCGGCTATGGTTAAACCGCATCAGTTAGTGCCCGGCAATACCCATTTCGACACCACCAAGGAGCATATTGAATATGCCCGGGGCAGATGTGTTGACGTAACCATTGAGGAGAGTAGTTCATCCAACCTCTACCACCCCTTTAAAGGTAACCTGGATGTGGGAAAACTGGCCGATGTTGTCGAAAAATACGGACCCAAAGCCATTGCCTACGTGCTGATAACCATTACTTGCAATTCCGGCGGAGGACAGCCGGTTTCCATGGCTAATATCAAGGCCGTCAGTGAATTATGCCGGAGCCAGAATATCCCCATCTACTTCGATGCCGCCCGTTTTGCTGAAAACGCCTACTTTATCAAGGCCAGGGAAGATGGATTTCAAGATAAATCGATCAGAGAGATAGTGCTGGAGATGTTCCAATATGCCGATGGTTTTACCATGAGTTCCAAAAAGGACGCGATTTCGCCCATGGGAGGCTTATTGGTGCTCAGGGACAAGGAATTGTACGAGCAGTTGAAACCATTTACCATATTGTTTGAGGGCTATATCACTTACGGCGGCATGAGCGGATTGATGATGGAATCTTTGGCCCAGGGTTTGCAAGAGGTGGTGGACTATACCTATTTGAACTATCGCATCGGCCAGGTGGCCGATCTGGGCCAGATGTTGAAAGAGAAGGCTGATATCCCCATAGTAGAGCCGGTAGGTGGGCACGCGGTTTTTATCGATTGCCGCAAATTTTTCCCGCGGGTTCCGGAAGATCAGTACCCCTCGCAATTATTATGCGTTGAAATTTATAAAGAGGGCGGCATTAGAGTGGTGGAAATAGGCTCCTGTCTGGCCGGTCGTAATCCGGATACCGGCGAAAATATTAGACCGAATCTGGATTTATGCCGTCTGACTGTGCCCAGGCGGGTTTACACGTTAGAACACTTTCAGTATGTATCCGATGTAATAGCCGCGGTAAAAAAGAAACATGGACAAGTTGACCGGGGATTAAAGTTTGAATATGAATCACCGGGAATAAGAATTTTTGATTCCACTTTTAGTTATGTTTGATAAATAATAATTTCCGATCGAAAACAGTTTCTACCCCCCGCTCATGGCCCGGTAACGGTCGTGTTTTCCAAACACTGGCCGGTAAGGTGATGGAGCTGGCGCCTGAACTGTTTATACTTTTCTTGACGCTGCTTCAGGTCAAAAGGATATACCCGGTTGGCCAGCAGGATAATGGTTATATCATCCTGGCGATCATACCACATGGAACAACCGGTAAAGGCTAGATGTCCCACTGCCTGGCGAAAATAGGTGTCTCCCAGGGTGGAGCCCTGTTCTGAAGGGGTATCGTAACCCAGGGTCCAACTGGAATCGAGCGTCAGGTGGCGGCGCCGCCAAAACTGTTTTATCACTTCGGGCCGGATTATCCCTTTTTTACCTTGATAGCAATCGGCCAAATGGCGAAGCAGGGTATAGATTGAATCAATACTGGCAAAGAGTCCGGCATGGCCGCCAATACCGTTCATGGCAAAGCAATTTCTGTCGTGAACCTGGCCGCGCAGCATGCGGCCGCGCCACGAACAAATCTCAGTGGCTGCGATTCGTTCTATTACCTCCGCCGGAAAAAATGAACCTATCTTGACATCCATGGCGGCCAAACCTATTGAAGCGGTGGATATTACTTGACTGAAAGGGGATCTACGGTCAAATAGTTTGATATAGAACATATTTTTCAGCCCCAGAGGATTTGCCACCTGTTGGCTGAAAAAACTATCAATGGAGCCAGATCCCAGTGCTTTTTCCAATATCCATTGCAACAGTAAATATCCCAAATCACTATAGAGAGTTTTACTGCCCGGAGGATATTGGAGAGGGGTTACAAGCAATCTTTGCCGCACAAAATCGACAGCTCCGGTATTTCCCATTAGTCCTGCCTGTTCCACCTCTTGATAAAAGGGGTGCCACTCCTTAAGACCGCTGCAGTGGCTTAATAATTGCTCTACCAGAATATCCTCTTTATCACTGCCTAAAAATATTGGCAGCAAATCTCCTACCCGGTCCTCTAAGCGTAAAAGTGAATCTTGTATAGCGAGCATAACCAGAGTCACTGTAACTAAAGGCTTGGTAAGGGAGGCTACATCAAAGATGCTGTCTATTCTGGTTTGCGAGCCTCTGTTTCTGCCGTCAGCAGGTGGGTAACCAGGTTCCATCCAAAGATGGCCGTATGGTCGCCGGTGGAGAATCTCATCTCCCCTGGCCACCAGATAAACTGCGGCGGAGAATAGGTTTTCATCAATTCCCTGCTGAAATTCAGCATCTATTTTAGGACTCAAACTCTTTTTTTCCATAATTTCACTTCAAATAATCACAATTTGGCACGGTTCGGTTTTTATAGATACCTTTGCTCCCAGTGGCAACAAATAATTTAGATCTCCATGACCACTCTTCAACCCTTTTATTATTGGAATTTTCAAGGGGGAAAAATAGCGGGAAAAAATTTCATCCAGGTTTCCCTCGCCCTGGCAGCCAATAAATTCGCCCAGTATAAGACCTTTTATCCGGTCCAAATGTCCGGTCAATTGAAAATGGCTTAGCATACGGTCGATTTTATAGAGAGGCTCATTTACATCTTCTAACAAAAGGATGCAGTCCTTGGCAAAAGGATCAAAAGGAGTACCTATAAGACTAGCAATAATAGACAGGTTGCCGCCTTTTAGTCTACCTTGTGCTTGCCCGGGCAAAACCATCTGCAATTGATGGTCCTCCCAGGGGAAGACACCTTCAAATAGAAGCGACTCAAAGGCTTGTAGCGATTTTTCCTGTTGTAAAGCCAATTGACAGACCGTGGGGCCGTGGAAACTGTAGTGCCCCATTATTTCCACATTAAAACTGTGGAGCGCGGTAATATCGGAACAGCCTATCAGTGGCCGGGGCTGTAATTCCTCCCGTGTCTCCAGCAGGTGCAGCAAAAGGTGCATGGAACCAAAACCGCCCCTGGCTGGCATGATGGCGGCAATACCGGGCTCCTGGAAACAATACAAAATCTCTTCCAAGCGTCTTTGGATATTGCCGGCTAAATATTCTGTTTTAGTAAAAAGATCATCTTGCCAAATAGGAATTAGACCGATACTTTTAAGAATCTCAATACCTTGGAAAAATTTTTTTTGTTCTCTAATTGGTCCAGAAGGTGAGCAGACCGCAATTTTATCACCCCTGGTAAGGGGATGGAAGGGAATTGATTTAATGGTCAATTGGTAAATATCTCCTCTATTTCACCTTCTATTTCAGGCTCATCCACCTCTTTGGCCAAAGACAACTCTTTTACTAACAGGCTTTTGGCGGTATCGAACATACGACGTTCGCCAAAGGAGAGGCCTTTGGTACTTTGCAGGGCATAGAGGTCCCTTAATACTTCGGCAATTTTAATGGCGCAACCGCAATTGATCTTTTCCATGAAAGCCTTGTATCTCCGGTTCCAGGTTAAATTCCGGCTGGAAACATCGGATTTGTCTTTTAAAACATCAATAACTTCCTGAGCCTCCTGAGCCGAGATTATTGATCTTAATCCAACATTATCGGTATTGATCACCGGCACCATAACTTTTAGTTCACTGTCCAATATCCTCAAAACATAAAAGTGGTGTGAAGTACCAGAAATCTCTTTCTCTTCAATGGCCATCACTTCAGCTACACCGTGAGCAGGATATACTGCTTTATCACCTATACTA
>CAZTWC010000041.1:7417-9381 GCA_964617105.1 uncultured Myxococcia bacterium | reverse complement strand
TCATTTTCTATACAATCAGATAAATTTATCATAAATACCATTTTCTGACAACCCTATTAGATTGCGAGCATTGCATCCAATAGCAAAAATGATCTCAAAAGGCTCTGGAGAAGATTTCAGAATTATGATAGATATTATTTGAACATAAGCAATAAGTTTATAAGTGAGTTTGTCAAGACACTTTTTTAAAAAAAAGGAGAACAATTATGTTAAGTTGGGGATTAGCCGTTGGTTTCATTATCTTTATTATCGCTTCCGGTGTACGGATTTTAAATGAGTTTGAGCGGGGTGTGGTGCTGCGGCTGGGAAGATACAGTGACACTAAAGGCCCAGGATTTACCTGGATCATCCCCTTTGTGGATCAAATGATCAAAGTTGACCTGAGGACTATTGCCCGGGATGTGCCTCCCCAGGATATCATTACTAAAGACAATGTTTCCATTAAAGTCAATGCCGTCATCTATTTCAGGGTGATTTTTCCAGAAAAATCTATCCTGGAGGTGGAAAACTATCTATACGCTACTAGTCAACTGGCCCAGACCACTCTGCGCAGTATCCTGGGACAGGTGGAGTTGGATGATCTTTTAAGCGAACGGGAAAAAATTAACCTGGAGTTGCAGAAAATTTTGGACCAGCATACTGATCCCTGGGGAGTAAAAATAAGCAACGTAGAGGTAAAACATGTGGATCTTCCCCAGGAGATGCAGAGAGCCATGGCCAAGCAGGCTGAGGCGGAGCGGGAAAGACGGGCCAAAATTATCAATGCCGAAGGGGAGTTCCAGGCAGCCCAAAAACTCCACGATGCTTCGGCCATCATCTCCTCTGAGCCGATGGCATTGCAATTACGCTATTTGCAAACTCTCAGTGAGGTAGCGGCAGAAAACAACTCCACTACTATTTTTCCAATACCCATCGACCTGTTCAAACCTTTTATCACCGGGGATAAATCCTGAACCATTTAGAGAACGGTTCGCTGACCTCAATCCCCTACCTTGATGTAAGGTCCTTTTATCCGGTGGTGTCCATCAGAGTTGGCGTTGTTTACCAATTTTAGCCGCTTGTCGCCTAAAAAGAAACCTACCCAGAGGGTAAAACCTTTAAAGGGATATTTTAGCGGCACCACCAGTGTCCACTGGTCGCGAATAACCTCGCCAGGCTGCCATTCCGAAGTGGGATAGAATCCCCGCATGGGGAGGTGATCCCGGTTTATCCGGTGCCCAGCGGTAATACTGTAATCTCCATGCACAAACACCATGTAATCCTTCTCTACTTTTTTTAATACCTGGTAATAAAAGGTCACCTGGTATTTTTTGCCCCTCTGCATGCGGGCCGATTCCAGAGTGTAGCCCAAGATTTTGATCTGGTTTTCCAATACCGCTCCCGCCCGGCCATTAATCCTATGAATATTGTCGGGCAGCTGATCTTCCCGGAAAATATTTTGGGTAATGTTTTCTTTTACCTCTTTGGAGGGTTGGTTGGCTACCAGCATGGTCAGTGGATGCTGGTCGGAAACCACGTATAGCACCTGGTTCAACCGGTTTTTAACCTCGGTTCGTAATTTGGGCAGCATAATTTTGTCCACCAACATATATATTTGGTGGGGACGCTGAACAAAAGATATTACATCATCCTGGCTGTCCAGGTGGCGTAGCCGGTTGCCAAAATAGAAGGTGGCGCTTCGGCGCAGCCAACGCTGATAATCGCCTACCTGGGCCTTCTCCTCGGGTTCTAGTTTTTTGTAGGCCTCATACAAAGGCTTCAAAGAAAAAACCGGAGCCACCCGGGGAAAAAGGTACTGCAATACCAGGGCCGTAAAGAGAATTGGCACCAGCGAGAATACCAACAACTGCACCTTACTGAAACGCTGCCATATCAAAAATATTAGCAGAGAAACTCCGCCTGCCCCAAAAATGATTTTAAAATAAAGATAGGGATTTACCTCTGGTGGCATCCGCCTATCTTTA
>CAZTWC010000041.1:343-7401 GCA_964617105.1 uncultured Myxococcia bacterium | reverse complement strand
TCGAAAGCCAAGATAGCAAATAGAGCTAATATGAAAATGGTAATAATATATCTTTTCAGGAGTGTTGTCCCTGGGTGCACCAGGCTTCGGGCAAAAAGAGCAATCGCCGCTGCAATAAAGGGGAGAATGGGAAAGATATAGTGACTGAACTTGGTGGAGGATAGTTGAAAAAAACAAAAGGGGAGAAAAATGGCAAGCAAAATAAAATAATAGGGAGTTTTAAGATAATCTTCACTGGTTTGGCTGCCTATCTCCTGGGGTTGGTTCCTGAGGGAACATATCTCCCTGGGCAAAAGAAAAAACATGGCGGCTGGTATAAACGCACTCCAGGGAAACATTCCCACCCCCACCTGCTTCAGGTAAAAGTCAAAAGTGCCGGTAGGTTTGCCGATACTGCCGGCCATTCGCTGGAAATGATGTTCGATGATAAACTCCCGTAAAAATGGCAAGCCATGCTGAACCGTCATATAGATAAACCAGGGCGCGGAAATAGCCAGGAAAATAACCAGGCCATGAATCAATTTTAGTTTTAACAACAGTTTCCACTCCCGGCTGCTTATAATAAGCACCAGAACTACCATGCCGGGCAGCACCAGGGCCAAGAGACCTTTGGCAAGCATAGCCAGTCCCAGCAACATATAGAATAGATATAAATAGATTTTACCTGAACGGTTGTTCGCCTCTTGCCCGGGTTGATGTTCGGGCGAAAGTTCAGGCCCGGAATCTGGCCTGGAACCTGGCAAGTATAGATAAATCGCCAGGCATCCCATGGCGCTCATATAAAAGACCAAAAAAGGAATATCCACCATCACCTGGCAGGAGATTAAAAAATACATGGGCGAGGTGAGCATTACCAGGGCAGCAAAAAAAGCGGTCCAGCGGCAGCGGAAAAGTTTGTTCATCCCCAAAAACATTAAAATAGAACCGCCAATGCCAAACAGGCTGATAAAAAAACGGGCAGCAAAATCGCTATGGCCAAAAATCGAAAAACCACCCCGTATTAGCCAAAAAGTGAAGATTGGTTTGGACCACCATACATTGCTGTTTCTATACCAGGGCATCAGCCAGGTATGGTGTTGTTCCATCTCCAGGGCTACCTGCGAATAGTGGGGCTCCCAGGGATCCCAAAGCGGATAATTGCCCAGGCCGGGCAGGTATAACAAAGCCCCTAAAATAAACAGAAGCAAACTCAAAATTGGAATGGAAATTAATCGTGAAAATGACATCATTTCCCCTAACAAGGTTCAGATCATAGGTTATAGACAAATCTCGCTAAGAGAGTTTATGACTACTCCCCCGATCTGGTCAAGTAAAAATAGTCAAATTTGTTCAATTTTGGTCAAGGGCGGTTTACTTTTTTGGCAATTTGCGATATAATTAGTATAAATTGAATAGCATTATTACTAGTGCAATATATAGGCCTAAAAAAGGAGTGATGTTATGAAAGCAGGGATATTTTTTACTGGTACCGGACCGATTTTACTACTGACCACTTTTGATTCCCTTACTGCTCCGGATCTGGTGGACAAACTGGCAGCCAAGGGGATCAAAAAATATATTGCCTGTGAAGTAGACCTGGCAAAGGTCAAACAGGAATATGGGCTTCAGTACAATGTGGTATTGGGCGACCTGAAACAGACCGATGATCTGAGGGTGTTGGATTACAATGGTTACCATGTATTCCACAAATTTTCTTTCAAAGAGTTGAGCGATCCGGTCTATTTTGAGGGATAACAGCACCGAAATAGATTTGCTTTGGACCGTGTCCGCATTTTACAGGGTTAATTCCGGGTTGACTTGATGTCAATCGTTAAGTATCTCTACAAGATAGGTCTGCCCTTCATCATAACCTCCGTTATTTTTTCGTTAAAATATCCACCTCAAAACCGAATCAATTATAGAGATCAAAAAAGCAGCCAATTTTCAAGTGGTTCAACCACTTCTACCAGGTCTGCCATGTCATGTAACGCTGTTTCTCTGGTATGGGCTGGATGAATGCTTACCAGGGCCAATTTTCCATTTCGTTTGCGAAACACCGCCCGTTCGGTCACCAGCGTGTCAACGCAATTTGGAGCCGTCACCGGAAGCGTACAGGTCTGCACCAACTTGGATTTTCCCATTTTATTAAAATGATGGCTTACTACCAGCAAGTGATTGGCCTTTTGAGCCAATTCCATTGCGCCTCCCATACCAGGTGTCAATTTTCCCGGTATTTTCCAATTGGCCAAATCTCCGTAGAGACTCACTTCAAAGGCTCCCAGAATCGCCATATCCAGGTGTCCGCCCCTAATGATGGCAAAGGAGAGAATACTGTCGAAACAAGCCCCGCCTTTTAAAATGGTGCAGGCTGTGCCTCCGGCATCAACAATGTCGTTATCAGGCGTCCCACCTTCAAGAGGGGGTGGCCCCATTCCTACAAAACCATTTTCCGAGTGAAAGATTACCTCACTCTCTTTGGGCAGATATTTGGGCATAAATGTGGGTAAACCAATACCAAGATTCACCACCATGCCCGATTTGATCTCCCTGGCCGCCCGCCGGAGAATAATTTCCTCTTCTGGTTGGATATTTCTTTGAAAGGCCATGCACCTATGCTCCTCTCTGGTGACGGCCCGGTTTGGCCTGTACAATCGCATCCGTAAACATTCCTGGCAAATGGATATTCTCAGGTTCAATACTACCGGTTTCCTTTATGACCTCGGCTTCCACTATCACTTTGTCACAGGCGGTAGCCATCACTATGCATGTGTTGCGATTGGAACCGCGCCACCAACAGTTTCCGGCACGGTCAACTATGTCTGCCCGCACAATGGCTACATCGCCTCGAATGGCACGGGCCGCAATGTATTTCTTGCCATCCAGTTCCAAAATTGTTGCTCCTTCTGCAATTTCCGTCCCCAGTCCGATATCGGTCAAAAATGCCGGGATCCCTGCACCTCCGGCTCTGATGCGTTCTGCAAAGATACCCTGGGGAACGAATTCACAGGCGATTTCCCCTTTATTCATTTGAGTAATAAAATTTGGATTCAGCCCAATATGCGAGGTGATTAGTTTTTTTACCATACCTTGCTGTAAAAGTAGATCAATACCAATATCCGGTTCATTGGCATCGATTTTAGCCAAAGTCAACTCCCGGAAATCTTCTGGATAATTTGCCAGGTACTCAAGAGTGGTGAAGGGGACTCCTCCACGGGCAAAACCGCCGATCAGAAGAGTTTGTCCGCTTTGCACGAACTGCCGGACAGCCTCAGATACAGTTGAAATGCCCTCTATCATGCTTTTTGGGTCTATTTTATCCATAATATTTATCCCTGATTTCAACAAAATAATGCCTAACAACTTAAAAACATGGAGGATTTAAACATCGATTATGATAGCACAAATTTTGGTGGTGTCAACTGCCAGACCCCTTCATCAGGGCAAGATAATAATATTATAGCAAGGTCACTGGAATTTTAATAATTTTTCCCTGATTTTTACGATTTTATTTGATAGGATATAAACTACTTTTAAATGATAGCAAAAAGGAAACGAAACCTGATGAACTATAAAAACCTTTTTATACTGGCTCGCTGGGCTTTGATTCCATTTTGGGCGATATTTATTTTTGTCCTACATTCTAACAACTTATCTATATCCGAAAAAAACACTTACGAATTAGCCCTGGAACAGGCCAAGGGATATTTTGACCAGGTTGTGCTCAACCGTTCCTGGAATGCGCGCCATGGCGGTGTTTATGTGCCAATTACCGATACGACCAAACCCAATCCCTATCTGGAGGTTCCCAACCGGGACGTTATCACTGTCGATGGTTTAAAGTTAACCAAGATTAATCCCGCCTATATGACTCGCCAAACTGCTGAAATAGCAGAAAAAATGAGGAAAATTCTCTTTCATATAACCAGCCTCAATCCGATCCGGCCTGATAATGTGGCTGACAAGTGGGAAACAGTGGCTTTGAAATCTTTTCAAACTGGTATCAAAGAGGTGATAGAATTACTGGACTATGGCGCCGGGGGAAAAGTGTTTAAATATATGGCACCTCTAATTACCGAAAAAGGCTGCCTCAAATGCCATGCCAAACAGGGATATAAACAGGGAGATATTAGGGGCGGTATTAGCGTGACAACTCCGGCCATCGCTTTTTTAACTGCGGCAGCCAAAGAAAAGTCTCATACCAATTTTTTTTACCTGACGGTTTTTCTGGCTGGCCTGATAGGTTTGGTGCTGATCAATTATTATTATGGTAAAGGAGAAAAAAAATTACGTCATGCCAAAGAGATGGCCGAAGAAGCCAGTAGGATGAAAAGCGAATTTTTAGCCAATATGAGCCATGACATCCGCACCACAATGAACGCTATCATCGGCATGGCAGAGTTGCTGAAAGAAACCGATCTAAATGATGAACAAGAAAACTACATTAATATTTTCAACTCGGCCGGGGAAACTCTGCTTAGCCTGATCAACAGTATTCTAGACTTATCCAAAGTGGAGGCTGGTCAAATTGAGATTGAAAATATCCCCTTCAACCTGGTGGAAATGGTTGAAACTACAGGCCAGATCTTGGCGATGCGTGTTCATAAAAAAGGGCTGGAATTGAATATCTTTATTCACAATGATGTGCCAGTTAATATTATTGGAGATTTAGAACGGATCAGACAAATTCTGACCAATTTGATAGGAAATGCCATTAAATTTACTCCGGCGGGTGAAATCGTTTGCGAAGTACAAAGATTTCGTGATAGCAGTGCTGACCACCCTGATTTTACGGCAGACAATTTGAATCTCCTGTTTTCGGTAAAAGATACCGGAATCGGTATTCCGAAAGAAAAATGGGAGGTTATTTTTAATAGTTTCCGCCAGGCTGATTCTTCTGTTACCCGTGAATACGGCGGCACTGGTCTGGGGCTGACCATCTCTAAAAAGTTGGTTGAATTAATGGGCGGAAAAATTTGGATTGAAAGTAAGGAGGGAAAAGGCAGCACCTTTAATTTTATTCTCCCCTGTTCAATCCCAGCCCAAAATTTGGAAGATGCGACTGAAATAGATCAATTAAATCTAAAAGGATACAAAGTGTTGGTGGTAGATGACAACTCAACCAACCGGATGATATTAAGAGAGATGCTGTACAAGTGGAGTGCTGAGGTAACTGTGGCTGACAACGGCGAACAGGGATTTAAGGAGATCAAGGCTGCCTATGAGGCCAACCAACCTTTTCAAATAATATTAACTGATAACCATATGCCGGGCCTGGATGGTTTTGATATGTTGAAAAAAGCCCAGAGTATTTCTGCCTTTAATACCGATAAACCCATGTCAATAATGATGTTTACCTCCGATAGTTATTTGGGAAATGCCCAAAAGGTTAAGGAGATTGGTATAGATTTTTACTGTACCAAGCCGGTTAAACACTCAATTATTGCAAGTACTATCCAGGGAAATATTAAACATGGCATAAAAAAGCGCTCTTTTGCCGAAAAAAACATCGGCCAGAGGAAAATTGTTCCTCCGTTAGACTCAACTCCATTAAACATACTCCTGGTTGATGATTCCCAGGACAACCAGTTTTTAATTGAGTGTTACTTGAAGAAAACAATTCATCAGGTTGACATTGCCGGGAATGGTAAAGTGGCGGTGGATAAATTTAAATCAGGTTCTTATGACCTGGTTTTTATGGATATGCAGATGCCGGTGATGGACGGGTACTGCGCCACCAAGGAGATTAGAAAATGGGAGTTTTCCAAAGGGAAAAAACCCATTCCGATTGTAGCGCTGACAGCATACGCCTTGAAGGAAGATGTTAAAAAGTCCCTGGATGCCGGCTGCAGCGGACATTTGAGCAAACCTATAAAAAAAGCCAATTTTCTACATGTAATCAGTGATTATGCTTCTTCTTGACATCCTCGCCCCCCCTGAAGGGGGTGGTTGACCTTGACAGATCCTGGTAATAGTGTTAAAAATTTATTTTCTTCGATTTTTATGTCATACGATCATGTGCATGCGAGGTGATTATGCTTTATCGTCATTATCGAATCAATGCGGCGAATTTTCTCAATTTTGTGGGAATTATAATCCTGGTGGTATTCTTTTGTTCAAATCTCTGGGCCGGAGGAAAAGCAAAAACCAAAGCAAAATCGAAAAAAAGCCCCAAGGAGATCAGTTATCCCCATGTGTTTGATAATGTAAAGGCAATGGGGCAAAAATTGGCTCGCAAGATGTCAAGTTTGGATGGAAGTTATAACCGCCTGGTGGTGCTTCCATTTAAAACCAACCACAAAACCGATAATTCGCAGGGTTTGGCTCTCTCCCACCTGCTGACGGAAACACTTAAGAAACAAAAAGGAATAATTTTGCTGGAAAGAGAAAAACTAGCCCAGATTCTTGAAGAGATGGCTTTTTCCCAAACCGGTGCAGTAGATGAAAAAACCGCTCCCCGCCTGGGCAAAATACTGGGAGCACGGGCAATGGTGTCTGGTTCGTTGTATCAACTGGACAATAAGTATCTCCTTTCTGTCCGTTTAATTGATGCCGAGAAAGCCACCATCCTTTTGCAGGAGAGTTCCAGTTTTCCGGTTAAGTCGCTAAATCAGTCTCTTGAGTCTATTTTGGTCTATAAATCAAGGACTGGGGCCATTTGGCGCAGCGCCCTTTTTCCGGGAATTGGCCAATTATATATGGGGGAGACCGAACGGGCAATCACCTATACCAGCCTGGCATCTTTGTCTTTAGTTTCATCGATATTTTTCTATTTACGCGCTTCCAGCGAACGGAAACAATACCGTGAAGATGAACCGGCCACAGTGAGATATTATGATTGGCATAAAAATTCCATTAACAACCACAAACTCTCCCTGGGCATATTTGCCCTTACCTATCTAGTCAATATGGCTGATATTCTGTTTACGGCCAGAGACAAGGTTGAATATTTGCCAATAAATATCGAAGTTTCCAACCAGCAAACAGCAGTATCGTTCAGGTACAAATTTTAAAGTAACGGACGCCTTCATCATATATCAACGTCCCTTAATTTATTAAATTACTTTTCAAAAACGAGAATA
>CAZTWC010000041.1:0-333 GCA_964617105.1 uncultured Myxococcia bacterium | reverse complement strand
GGTAGTAAAAAAATTACTTCACTGTTAGTTATCAATAAAAATATAATTTTTTCTACGATAACAAGAGGTTAAATCATGAATGGCAAACATCTATTGGCTACTTTAATGCTGCTAACGCTTTTTGCTTTTTGGGGTTGTATGGACCCATCCACCAGAGATAATCCTTACGATAAACAGGCCGATCCAATCTTTTTGAAAAAAGCGAAAATCGCCGGGACAGTGGTGCTGCAAGATGATTTGGAAGCTCCTGGCGGAACCCAGGTTAAAGTGTTTTCCGATCTCTATACCAACCAGGTTACCACTGATGAGCAGGGAAAATTCTCTATTAGCGGT